>CAYGTA010000403.1:3426-4677 GCA_964352605.1 uncultured bacterium
AAGAACCTCACGAGATGTCACCAAAAAACGTAGGTTTGGGCAAGACTCGAGTAATTCAATGATTAAGTCAATACTGTCAGGTAAATGCTCAGTATTATCAAAAACCAGAAGCATAGTTTTGTTTTCAAAATAGTCTATTAACAACTCAGTATCAGACTGCTTATGCGTTGGTATAGCTAGTGTTTGTAGTAACTGAGTTGCAATAAGGCTGGCGTCTTCTAAAGCAGCAAGTGAAATGAACAGCACGCCATCTTTAAATTTATAAGCTTGCTCTTTAGCTACTTGCATAGCTAAGCGTGTTTTACCTATGCCGCCGGCACCCAAGAGTGTTATTAAGCGGGTATCTTCATTAGAATATAGCTGAGCAAGTTCAGCACGCTCAAGATCTCGACCAATAAAAGGCGTTAGATTGTTTGGAAAGCCAAATAATTTAGCCTCAGTTACAGCTTCTTCTGGTTTAGGTGCTTGCTCAAAAGACTGATCTTGGCCTACACGAAGGTCTTTAGCTAAAGCTTGCGTCGCAGCTAAAGGCTCCATATCTAAGTCTTGCTTCAACTGCTTAGCAAAAAGATCATAGCTTTTTAGGGCCTGCTCACGCTGCCCATCTTGAATAGCGCAACGCATAAAAGCTTGTAACACATCTTCAGCTAAAGGATCTTGATTCAAGACATTACGTAAAATCTGCGTGGCATCTGAAAAGTTTTGTTCTACCTCTAACTGCTTAACATGATTCAAAACCGCTTCACGCCAAGCATTTTTTAAGCTTTCACGTTCACTAAAAAGCCAGTCTTCAAAACTAGCAGCGTAGTCTGTAACAACAGCCTCAAGTAAATCACCCTCATAGTGCTTAGCTGCTGCTTCCCAATGAGCATTACCTAAAGCCTGCTGAAAGCGCTTTACATCGGTATCAACCAACCAACGAACCCGTTGACGCTCTGCCTCTAAACCTTGCATCCAAACTTGCTGCTTACAGTGATACAAAAGCTGACTCAAATTATGCCGCGCTGTTTTTTCACTCTCATCAGGCCAAAATAAGTGCAACAACTCATCACGACTCGCCCAATCTTCTTTATAAGCAAGATAGCTACCTAACAGTAAAGCCTGCTTAGGAGGAATATCCACAACAGAATCCTTGGTGACAAGTTTGGGGGAACCCAAAAGCTGCAAAAGCGGCATATTTCATCATAAACTAAAACGAATCCTTAAATGTCTAAAAATGTCGCAAAAGCTCGAGTTTATAAACTCGAGCTT
>CAYGTA010000404.1:0-4662 GCA_964352605.1 uncultured bacterium
TTAGGTCGATCAAAGGAAGATACAAATTGCTGAGCGTTTTCTAAAGCTAACTTCTCAACAATTTCGCCTCTGGTCAAACTGTCAGCTGTGGCAGTTAAAGCAATACGGGGTACCTTTGAAAAACGCTCAGCCAAAATAGATAACTGAATGTACTCAGGTCTAAAGTCATGCCCCCACTGCGAGACACAATGCGCTTCATCAATAGCAAATAAAGAAAGCTCGAGCTGACTGAGTAAATTTAAAAAGCTAGGCATGAGCAGTCTTTCGGGTGCGACGTAAAGTAAATCTATGTCTCCACGTAAAAGGTCTTGCTCAATGGCTTGCACCTCGTAATGGTCTAAGCTCGAGTTTAGATAAGCTGCTTTAACGCCTTGCACTAGAAGTGCATCTACTTGGTCTTTCATGAGTGCAATTAAAGGTGAAACCACAATACCTACGCCCGAGCGTAGTAAGGCTGGTATTTGGTAACAGAGGGATTTACCGCCCCCTGTAGGCATGAGTACAAGCGCATCTTTACCAGCAATTACGTCAGAGATAATGGCTTCTTGATTACCTCTGAAGGCTTCATAACCAAAGACGGTTTGTAGAATAGCTTGGGCGCTTTGCATCTCCTCTATTATTTCACTGCTACGCCTTTAAGCTTGTTCTTGCCAATCAAGATGAATGGGGGGTTGAAACGGTAAGCTGTACTCTAAGGCCAGTATGGCTTCGTACTTTCTTATGGCTTTGTATTCAAAGCCGGTGTGCAGCTTTCCTTGAACTTCCATATTGGCAATGGCTTCAAGGCTAAACCAAGCAAGCTCGAGTATTTCGTTTGTGTCAAAGCTTAGGGTTTTGGGGCCGTGGTAACTGCTGGCGAGTACTTTGTGTGTATAGCTTTTGTAGGGGTAGTCAGCTACGTCTAGCCAGTCATTCAGGTGAAGCTTTAGTTCTTCGTATACTTCGCGTTGGGCTGTGTCTAAGAAGGCTTCGTTTGTTTCTATGTGGCCACCTACTAGCCCCCATTTGCCTATGGTTTCTGCTTGGGTATTGTTGTGAACAGCGAGCAGGTACTTGTCATACCGTCGAATGATGCAGCGTACACTTTTATAGGGCTCGGTTTGAAAAGGCTTAGTCATTTTGCAGCCATCACTTCTGTAAGTATGGGCTCTTGCGTGGCTGTTACGACGTAACGTAAATCTCCGGTTGGCGCAATAACATTAAAGGGGTAGCACGTTACCAGAATAAGACTCGAGCCGTTGTTTAGTTTGAGCTGGTTGCTTTTGGTATCTGCTATTTCTGTGGCTGCTACAGTGTAGCTGTAGTCTTTGCCGTCGCTGGTTTCTATGAGTATCATGTTGCCTTCTTTTAAGTTTTGTAAGAACCTGAAATGGGTGTCTCGGTGTCCGCTTACTATGCTGGTGCCTGTACCTAAGGCTTGGCTGGCTAGCACATGAGCTGGGCCAAAGGCTAGGTTTCTTCCTGACGCGCCTGAGAGAATAATTTGGTCAATGCCTAAGCTAGGTACCCGTAATCTGGCGGTTGGGCTTGTGTCAGCCCAAGGCCATGGTTTTGCATTTGGATCGCCTGCTAAGGTTTTTTGCCACGCTTTTTCGAGCAAAACTTGGGCAACTTGGGCTTTGGCTGTTAGGTAAATACCCTGTCCAAACTGCCAGAAGCCAAAGCTAAATAGTGTAAGGATAGTTAGGTTTAAGAGAAGGCTGCGCGTTTTCATGAGCGCAGCCTTTTTTCTTTTGCTACTTGTACGAGCAGGAGGGAGGCTAGTACAAGGGTAGCGAAACCAATGAGGAGGTTGAGGGGGGCTGGGGTTGCGGTGTTAGCGAAACCTGTTGTTGCGTTACTATTTATAAGCATGGCAGGGGCTAGAGGCGCCATGGCAGCGTCAGCTTCACCAAAGATAGCTTCGTAGTTTTGACCTTCAGGTAGATTTTGTGGTATGGCTTCGGTGTTTAAAGCTTCTACTTGCGGGCGAGAGGGGGTTTTATCTACTGCCACTAAGCTTGTGTAATCAGTAACCAAATGATGTTTTAAGGCTAGCTCCGTTATGGCTTCTTCGGCTGCCAGCCAGTCTGCACCACGAATCATGCCATCATTAAACTCTTCTATTTTGGCTCTGGCCCAAAGTTGCGACACGCCATTTTGACTACCTGCATTGTTTAGATTTAGCCGACGTGTCCACGTTTCACCGTTTACATTTCCTGTCAATATGGCTTCGCCTTCTTGGCTTGGCATTTTGACACTCACCACGACAGGTTCACCGGCATATAAGTCAGGAATGGTTGCAGGAAAGACCTCGCTACCTGCCGGCAATTGCAACTCTAAATTAGTCAGTACAGGACGCTCGAGTTTGACAAATAGCTCTGACATTTGTTCTTGGGTTTCACTTAGGTCACTTATAAACGTGTAGGTTCCGCGACCAAATTCTGCTGCTTTGCGCATGAAGTAGCTGTTGGGTGCTGAGCCTATACCTACAGTAAAGAGTCTGGCTTTGCCTAGTTTTTGTTCTATTAGGCTAAAGAGTTCGCTTTCGTTTCCTACACTGCCGTCGGTCATGAAGACAACTTGCCCTAGATAGCCTTCGGGGGCTTGGCTTTGAAAGGCTAGCTCTAAGGCTGACTTCATTTCAGTGCCACCATCTGCTCTTAGTTGCTGCACAAAGCGCTCAGCTAGACGCAAATTTTGGCTATTTGCTTCTCTTGGTACTCGAAATAAAGAGGCTGGGCTGTCATTAAATTCAATCACGTTAAAACGGTCTGTGGGTTTGAGTCTGGCTAGGGCGAGTTGAACGGCTTCTTTGGCCTGCACTATTGAAGTGCCTTCCATGGAGCCAGAGGTATCTATGATGAGGGTAACTTCACGTGCTGGGCTAGGCAGATTTGTTTGCTCTAAGCTGGGTGGCATAAGCATGAGTAGCGCGTAGTGCTCGTTTTGCCATGTTTCACTAAATACCGCAGCGTCGGGTTGGCTATTAATGTCTGGCGTCCAGATGAGTTCAAAGTCACGCTCAACAGCTACCTCACCTGTCAGCTCGAGTCTGTAGCTGTTACCACCGCTTTGCTTTTGGCTTATCTGGTGGTAGCGGCTTTCTAGCTTGGCTAGCGGGAAGCCTGCATTTAGTTCTATGCTTATGTTTACAGGGTTGCGTTTGCCTGTGTCTGGGTGCATGTAAGGGGGAGTTATTTGTTGTGCGTCGGGTACTTGCTGAGTGTTGGCAGCCCAACCTGTTTGATTCGTTGTGTAGCTGGCATCGCTATCTTGAATGATGGCTTCACCGGGTATATAGCGTGGGGTTATGGCTAAAGGAAAACGTAAACTAAACGAGCCTGAATCGTAGCGAAGCGTTTCTAGATAAGAGATTTCTATAATGATGGTTTCCCCTGGTCCTATGTTTGCAACAGATGTTGTAAACATGTTGGGTCGTTCCTGCTCAACTAGGCTGGTTTTTTGGCCAAGTTCTTTGGCTTCTTCATAAATAACTCTTGCTTCAGCTTGTTCTTTTATTTCGCCAACAATAAGGCGCTCGCCTATGCGCATGCTTAGACTGTCTACCGCGGCATCTTCTGGTAGTGGAAAAACATAGAGTGCTTCTGTCCAAGTGTCTCCTGTATTTTCAAAGCTTTGCTTTAGCGTTACTCTTGCGACTAGCCCTGTTATGTTCATAACAATTTCGCTTGATAGCTGAGTGGCAGGTTCGTAAATGCCAGCTTGGTTAGTAGCTACTAAAAGTTCACCTGAACGTAAATCGTCTAAGTCGAGCCTTGGGCTTTCTTGGGCTCTTGTCATAAACACTAGTCCTGAGATGATGAGTAGGCTTACCAGCACATATTGCAAGGCTCGAAATTTAGGTTTGCTTTGAGGGATGGAAGATGAATTGGGCATGTCGGAACTCCTTTATTATCTATTTACACATTATGTGTATATTACACACTATATGTCAAGTACTAATACTTTAATAAACGCTTAATCATGACTTTCTAAGCCTCAGACTAAAGACAAACCCCCTCTAAACCCAACAAAAACAGACATATATCGAGATAAATTGACACAAGCAGAAAACAAACCACTCGAGTGGGCTAGACTTTTGGTGCTGTTTTAATTAAACTTAAGCATGGTTTTTTCCGCTCGCTTTAGAACGCCACGTAGCTTCAAGTGGCATCATCAGCGTTGGTAAAGCTTTTCTTTTGTATCTTTATAAATCCTTTTAAATAAATAATTCTTGGAGGCATAAGTGTCATTTTTGACGCGCTTTGCACCCGCATTATTTGTTCTCTTATGGAGTACAGGTTTTGTCGGTGCTAAATTTGGGTTACCTTTTGCAGAACCATTCTGGTTTTTATGCATTCGACTTTCTATTGCCAGCACACTCCTTTTGATAGCCATAATTGCACTCAAAACACCCTGGCCTAAAGCTAAGCAAGTCAAGCACATTGTGCTTGCAGGCTTACTCATTCACGCGGCCTACTTAGGTGGTGTTTTCTGGGCCATAAAAGCAGCTATGCCTGCAGGCATAGCTGCCTTAGTTTTAGGCTTACAACCCGTATTAACAGCTGTTTTTGCTCGCTTTTTTCTATCTGAAACGCTTAAAGTACGCCAGTGGCTAGGCTTAGCCTTGGGCTTAATAGGCGTATTCTTAGTGTTAAGCAGTCGCACAAATGGCAATTT
>CAYGTA010000405.1:0-2021 GCA_964352605.1 uncultured bacterium
ACTCCCCCAGGTCGCACGAATGGTCTGATGGTGCAACCATTCGTGGAAATGCTATCAGTATAAAAAACTTAGAGGCATATCTCTTGTAGATTGTTTTTAAGTGCAACTGTCACAGCACTCTCTTAATGTTCTCTTATAAAATTCATCTAATTTTAATATTTGAGGAGAATTATGCTTAACGAAAGACCAGTATTTATCTTTGGTTTTCAATTTGGGGGATCTAACTTATTACAAAACCTGCTACTTAGCCACCCTGACCTGTGCTGTACCCGAGGGGAAATGCAGGAGTTATTCATAGGAAAAGAGGGAGATACTCGAGTAGCAACAACCTTAAAAAGGCTTGCTTACTTGCCGCTTGCTTTGAATGAAAAAGGACATTTTCTGAGTTTGTCAAAGTGGCAGGAACGCAAAAAATTTAAAACGTCTACGCTAAAGCATTTAGATAAGACTTTATATGCAGACAAATTAAAAGCTACTGAGGAGAGTCAAAATAAATATAAACATCCTGATGAGCTTTATAGTTATGAGGAAATAGAATCTTCACGAGTTGTTATAAAGCTGCTTAACGGCTTAATGTTTTTAGATGAAAACCTTATGAATATGTATCCAAACGCTACTTTTATTGCTTTAATTCGCAATGGTTTGGCTGTCTGTGAGGGTGCAATGCGCCGTGGTGTAGAAATGCAAGCGATAGCGCAAGGTTATCAGCTTGGCTGTCAGCATATTATCAAGCAAAGTCAAAAATACTCGAACTATCATGTGTTTAGGTACGAGGATTTGGTTAGATTTCCTGCAGAAACCAGTGCTAAAATTTATCAGGCAGTAAACTTAGATGCAAATGAAATTAAAGCGATTCGATTAGAGACGAAGCCTGTCATTACCAAAGCAGGGGAGCACAAAAATTCTTTAGGCACAAGACAAAAACAACTCATTTGGTATGACAAGCATAATTTTAGCAAGCACATGCGTTTAGACATCAACGAAAATCAAATTAAACGTTTAGAAGCTTCTCATAAAGAAGCTATTTTGAATTACTGTCACAAAAGTCTGCAGCATTTTTCTTACGCATAAGCGCTATACAAAAAAGTCGGGTGCTAATTCAGAAATATCAAGTTCAGGGTTTACTTGGTATTTCTTTAAATCAGTTATGCCAGCTTCTGTTAAGACTTCGTCATCAATAAAGAAGTTCGCAGTGCAGTCACGACTAGGTTTATTTAAAATGATGTGAGCAGCATCTGCAATAATGTCTGTTGTGCGGCTAATTTTCATCATTTGATCACCACCCAATAAGTTTTTGACTGCAGCGGTAGCAATGGCTGTACGGGGCCACAAGGCGTTAAAGGCTATGCCGTCACGCTTAAACTCTTCAGCCATGCCCAAAACGCACATGCTCATGCCGTACTTCGCCATAGTGTAAGCAACATGTGTTCCAAACCAGCGCGGCTCCATGTTAAGTGGGGGAGACATATTAAGTACATGAGGATTTTTTGCTTCTTTCAGGTAAGGAATAGCTAGTTTAGAGCATAAAAACGTACCTCGAGTATTGACACTATGCATGAGGTCATAACGCTTCATGTCTAAATGTTCTGTACCCGATAGATTAATGGCACTTGCGTTATTTACCAGAATATCGATACCGCCAAAGGTATCTTTTGCTGCTTCCATAGCGCTCTGAATTTGTTCTTCAAAACGAATATCAACAAGCATTGCTAAAGCTTTCCCGCCAGCTGCACGAACTTCATCTGCTGCTGTATAAATAGTCCCCTCGAGTTTAGGATGAGGTTCAGCTGTTTTAGCCGCAATGACAATGTTCGCGCCATCCTTAGCGGCACGTAAGGCAATGGCTAAACCAATACCACGACTCGAGCCTGTAATAAACAGGGTTTTTCCTTTTAAACTCATGACTTGCTCCTTTGAGAGTTTAGTTTATAGCAGTCAGTAGTTAGTAGATAGTAGTCGGTAGGTAGTTGGTAGAAAAATTAAAAAATTAAGAGATTGAAAAATTAGATATTAGTTTTTAC
>CAYGTA010000405.1:2121-4657 GCA_964352605.1 uncultured bacterium
TGTAATAAGCTTCTCCAGCGCAGCTTTTACAAAGCACTTTGCCGTTACGCAGAACTTCACGTTCATTAATGATTTCTTCAAGGCAAGTTTCACAGTTAACCCGCACGCCTGCTTTACTAATAATAGAACCCACAGCACGCTCGAGTTTTACAGTTTCGAGGCGTAAAAGTTCATTGTCAGGCATGAGCTGATAGCCGTGCAGCATGGCGTAGTAGCGTTTGCTGGCTTCTTTGGGTGCGTAATCCCATGCTTTTTGACGTACATCTGTTTGAGGTGCAACCCGAACAGCATCTTCTGTTTCTATATTAATAAGCGTAGCTGCAATCTTACCTATGTCTTCAACACGTAAGGTGCGTCTGGTTACAGCGCAGCCAGTGGCAGCTTGCACGCCACTCACAAAACAACCATCTGTTTCGACAATAACTAGCATCTTTTTGTCATCACGAGGCACATCCATCGCGAGTGCTTTGGCACCCGCTAAGCCAATGCGGGCACCCAAAATTTGTCTTGGGCACAAGTGCTTATGGGCTTTGCTAGACTCTGTGAAAATAGCTTTTAAGTCAGGAATAGCTAACTGATCTAAATCTAATTGGGCATCAAACTTAAGCATTAGACTCCTGAGCTTTAAGGCGTTCATTCATGGCAAGAGCAAAGACTTGCAAAGCATTTAAAGGCCTAATGAAGACCTCCAAACGAATTATTTTGCCCTCATTATTTAATTCTATTAAATCAATACCCTTAAGTGCTTTATCAGCAACTCGAGCGCTAAACTCGAGTGACCATGAGCTGTCGTTTATCCATTGGCGGTGGTAACTAAAGTCTTCAAAAACACGTATCACCGTTTTGAGAATCAGCTGTACTTGGGTTTTGCCTTGTTTGGGTCGCCAGAATACAGGTGAGGATAGCTCTACATCTTCTGCTAGTAAATCAAGTAAAAGGGCATCGTTTTTTGTGGCTATTGCTTCATGCCATTGGGCAAGCTGTGTTTGGGAGTTTGGCATAGCTTAAGCGTAGCAGACTTAGGGGTAGAAAGCTAAGTAGTTCGGGCTTAATTTAAGCGAAAATCAACTTTAAGTGGGTTATGGTCAGAGCCACCTCTGTTACCAAGTTCAAACTTAAGTACTTGAAGTGCATCAGAGTGATAAACATGATCTAACGGAATTGTCACTAAAGGTGCAATATGAAAGGTGTGCCTTAAGCCAAAGCCTCGTCTGGCATCTTTTAATTGCAATTGATTGGCTAAACTCGACACCACATAAGACCATTGAGAGGCGTTAAAATCACCCGCTACAATAAGCGGGTGATTAGCTTGACTCGCTACCAAGGCAATATCAGCCATTTGTGCTCTATGTAAAGGAGCCCAGCGTGCGAATAGAGGAGGCCAAGGATGCCCAGCTACCAGTTGCACGCGTGCATTTTCAATAGTTAGAACCACATCAACAATAGGAATGCGGGTTGCTTGAAAACGATGCACCTCAACATCCTCTAGCGGCAATTTACTAAATAATGCGACTCCCATAGTACGGCTACTAGGTTCAATGATTTGATAAGGATAATCTGTTAGAGCAGCCTCAATATCAGCCTGCATAGCAGTAGAATACTCCATCAAATAAACAACATCCGCATCTAAACGTTTGATTTCAGCAATCGCCGCATCAATAGCTTCATTTTGATAATAAAGGTTATACGAAACCAAACTAAAGGTATTTGTACTAGAAGGTGAAACACTCGAGTTTGCTAACGTGGGTAGGTAGGGTAGTAAAAGCCAAGCGTTAAATAAAATAGGTAAAAGTAGCAAAAGGCTTAAACGCCAAAAACGTAGTAAGCCAACAATAATCAAGTAAATAAGCGCAGTGACGAAGTACCTATCGTGAAACAAGCTGAGTAAATCAAAGCCCCACCATAGACTGCCTAGTTGACCTAAGACAGATACAAGGGTCAGCAAAATAATGAGAATTAAAAAGAGAAGATGTATTTTTTTCTTCATGAATAGACTCACTTAAAGAAGATTTTTAGGCTACTAAAACTTTAGACCAGCACCAACACATTAGTGAGATTGTCAGCCTGTAAGAGTTGCACTAGCTAGCAAAGTCAATACCCCTAAATTTAGCTTGCCCTGTAATTTCTTCTAGTGCAAATTCGGGTGCTACATAGGCATTGGCAGCTGCTATCGATTCAAATTCTACCTCATAAATGTAGTGCTTTTGTTTAGCTTGTGTGTAAACATCCAAACTACCTTCAGCTAAAGGGTAACGTAGTTTCTCAACAACTTTTCCATCAAGCTCATTAAATAAAGCAAATTCAGTAGCCGTTAAATATTGCAGTTCCAAGAAACACTGCACCATTGACCGAGTTGATTTGTTTCTACTCCCCCAGGTCGCACGAATGGTCTGATGGTGCAACCATTCGTGGAAATGCTATAAATAATTAGTTACAGGCTGAAAAACGCCTTTTACCGCAGGATATTTCTTGCAGAGTTTATACACAACCCTTTCCGCTGCTGTCATAACACGTAACCTTATCAGACTGTCTTTAA
>CAYGTA010000406.1:0-4590 GCA_964352605.1 uncultured bacterium
CCACTCGCAATAAGCGCACTATTCGCCTCAGCAGGCCCACCAATACCCACAACCTTAATGCTATCTTTAACTAACTCGAGTAACTGCTTTTGTTCTTGCGTTAGGGCATTTGCACCGTTACCATCTATGCCTTCATTAAGCTTATCTATAAGTTCTTTAATAATTGAGGCGGTCACGTTTGAGGTAAGACTAAACATAAGAATACGCCCATACGTAACCGAAGCAAGATAGGTTGGTAGATTATCGTTAGCAATCAGATTGTCAGACTCGAGCTTCTTTAAATCTGCCTCACTAAAGTTCTCATTAAAGAATTTATCAACACCGCTCTTACCTTCAAAATCAATTGAAACCGTAAAGGCTTTTTCAACAAAATAAGCTGTGACGGTGTTTTCGTTGTCAGCACGTTGACTGCTTAGGCTTTCTCGCGCTCTTGTGCTTAGGTACTCGGCGGCTAAGTCTAGTTCTAAAGCAATTTGGTTTGATTGAAAGCTGCTTTCTGACTCAAAGAAAGCGCGGCTAGCTGATACTAGCCCTGCATTTTCGGCTGTTTCTATGAGTTCACCCACTGCAGAATCAACAGCAGATTGGCTGGGCATAGTAATGCTTTTAAAGTTGTTGCCGGTTAAAAGGTCAATAGAGACAATAAAGGGAGCGCGTTTACTCGCTTCAACAGGTATAGAGCCAAAAGAGCCAATGCCATCTTTTATACCTTTGCCTTGTAGTAAGTTACCTACCCAAAATAGGCTGGCGTTAGGTTCAAAGGTAACAATTTCGGCAGGTGTGTTGGTTAATTCAAAAGGAGTTGTGGTGCAGTCATAAACAACATTATCTAAGGTAATTTGCTCGTTTACGGCTTGCCCTGTGGGTTGTTTTAAGAAGGGTTGTGGGTCTGGCCAGTTATCAAACTCAGCTATGATTTGCCCTATATCAGCGTCATTTGAGGGTGTTGACGAGCAGGCATTAAAAAGAAAGACCAAACTTAGTACCAGAAGAAAGTAGCGTAACCGCATCCTGTAGCCTCCAAAGCTTATTATTAGTGTACAGTTTAAGCCTAAAAGCTAATTGTGACTTTTTAGCCAGTCTGCACCGTAACTTTTTTCAATAGACATTCAGCCAAACTTGACCTTTTTGCTTAGCTCGAGCTTGGTTAATATAGAGTATAAAAAACAACTATCAGTGAAATCTCAGTAAGCCTTAAGAGCAAAATCAAGAGCCTCGAATTGTGTCATGTTTTGCCCACGTATTAGAGCTTGTTTAAGCTGCTCGGAGCTCAAGCTTTGCTCTGCTTTTTTTAAGTAAGGCTCGAGCCAGTTTGTTTCTTGGGCTGTTTTAAGCATGCCTGCTTGCTTAAGCAGTGCGTCACTTGCTGCTATAAGGATGACGCCCTGTTCTGGTTTGTCATCTTTTAAGGCTATAAGTGCTAAGGCATCTAAGCTTTTACAGATACCGATGCTCGTTTCAAAGGTACTCAAGCAAGTCTGTAGTAAAGCTCGAGCTTTACTTAAGTTGTTTTCAGCTTGCTCAATTAAGGCCAAATGGTAGTAGGCAGTTGTTAGACTTTGCTTTGCATCTAAGCTTTGAAGCTCTGTGATGCTTTCTTCAATTAAGCTTCTTGCTTTAGCGGTATTGTTTTGAAAGAAAGCAAGGCTAGCTAAATTTGTTTTAAGGCTAGCTGCACCTGCAAAGTCACCTAAACTCTGTTTTAAAGCTAGACTTTCTTGGTAGTAAATTTCTGCCTCAGAGTAGTTGATTTGATGCTGCGCAAGATCAGCGAGTTTACTTAAGGTCGAGGCAATCATCCAACTATTCTCAGCCGCTTTAGAAAGCTCTAAAGACTCTTTTAGATAAGCCTCGGCGGCCTTATAGTCTGCTTCTAAACTTGCCACTAAACCCAAATTACTAAGCCCAATAGCCATACGCCAAGCCACATTCGCTTTGCGGTAAATCTCTAAACTTTCTGAGTACAAACGCTTAGCTTTAGTGTACTCGAGCTTTCTAAAGGCCAAATTGGCTAAGTTATTTAAAATGCTTGCTGTTACTTGCTCATCTTTAAGTTCACGGCTTAGCGCTAAACTCTCTTCGAACAAAGTTTCTGCCGTTTGTAAATCATGCTGCCTTTCAGCCAACACGCCAGCACCGCGTAAAGCCTTAGCTCGAGCTTCACTGGCAGCAGGGCTATGTTCAAGAAAAAAGCTTAAATGACTAAGCCCTTCAGTTAAGTAAGAGCGCATGAACCAAAAGTGGCAAAGGGAAGCTGCAAGCTCGAGTCCTTCTGTAAAGTCTTGATTGTCTTTATAAAAACTAAGGGCTGCCCTAAAATTGTCATGTTCAGTACTCAGGGTTTTAAGCCATGCTGCTTGCTTAGCGCCAACCAGTTCAGGTTCAGCCTTTTTCGCTAAACCAAGGTAATAAGCTGCGTGCTTAGCTTTAACCCTTTGAGTCAAGCTCGAGTCTTTTGTTAGTTTTTCATGGGCGTATTGCTGCACTATGTTGAGTTGTTCAAAGCGCCCTGTTTGGGTTCTACTTAAGAGGGATTTATTAACAAGGCTGAGTAGGGTTCGTAACGAAGCAGAGCTTATCTGCGAGGCGGCATCTTTGCTAAAGCCAGCTTGAAACACCGAGAGTTCTTTTAGACTTGTTCGTTGGGCTTCACTTAAGAGTTGCCAAGAGTAGTCAAAAACAGCCCTTAAACTGTGGTGCCTTGTGGGTAAATCACGATGTGTGGTTTCTAAAAAGTCAAGACTGTGGCTTAGTTCGTCAGCTATTTCTTGAATTGAGAGCAGCCTAATCCATTGGGCTGCAAGTTCAATGCCTAAAGGCATGCCGCTCAGTAAACGGCAAATGGTTGCAACGAGTGCTTTATCTTTATCTTCTAACTGAAACTGCGGTAGTGCTCGTCTTGCTGTTCTTACAAAAAGCTGTACAGAGCTGCTTAACTCAATAGGCTTGGTTTCATGCTTATTTGGAACATTCATGCCTTTAAGTTCATAAAGCCATTCAGCTTGAAACCCAAGAGGTTCACGGGAGGTAACTAAAATTTTAAGTTTAGGGGCTGCTTCAAGCATAGCCAAAACAAGCTCAGATGCTTCTAAAACATGCTCAAAATTATCAATCACCAGTAGCAAGTCTTGAGGTGCTAAAAAAGCAAAAAGTTGTTCTTCTAAAGGCTGATTGGTAGAAGCTGCAAATGAAAGCGCATCAGCAAAGGCAGAGACAACTAAGTCAGATGAAGAAACATTGGCTAAAGGTACAAAACTAGCGCCCTGCTCAAAAAGAGCAGCATTTTCAAGGGCAAGTTCAATCGCCAAACGACTCTTACCCATACCCCCAGGGCCAAACAAGGTTAAAAGGCGGCGCTCAGGGTCTTTAAACGCAGCGGCAAATTCGGCAAGCTCGAGTTCTCGACCTACAAACGGTGTAAGGTAATGCGGAAAATTTGTTAGGTTAGGGTCAAGGCTAGGTTTTTCTAGAACAGCAACTGGTATTTCACGGGTTTTCGTTGTGACTTCTTGTGTTACGAGTATTGCTTTGGTGGTACGAAGCTGCTCAGCTAAGAGAACTGTTTCTTCTAAAGGCTCGAGTGCGAGTTCTTGCTGTAATTGTTCTTTAAACCGTGTGTAGGTTTTTAGGGCAGCTTCGCGTTGTCCGTCGCTTTTTGCAAACCGTAAGTAGCTTTGTAAGACATCTTCAGCTAGGCTGTCTTGTTTGAGTACTTGTTTGAGTAAAGGAATAGCTTTTCTTTGCTGCTGGCTTTGCTCTAGATGGCTGCAGTATTTTAAGACTGCTTCGCGCCAAGCTGCTTGTAAGTCTTCGCGTTCAGCAGCTAGCCAGTCATCAAATTCAATAAACGCGTCACTACGAATGCCCTCTAAAAAAGGGCCACTGTACACGTCAATAGCTTCTTGCCAATTGCCTTCGGCAAAAGCTTCACGAAAAACATGGACATCTGTCATAATCTGCCATTTGGCGCGACTACGCTCGGTCTCTAAACCTTTAGCCCATTTTTGTTGTTTGCTTTGGTAAAGCAACTGGCTTAAGTTATGACGGGCTGTTTTTTCTTCTTCGTCAGGCCAAAAAAGGCTAAGCAAAGCGTCACGACTCACCCAATCCTCTTGGCTGGCTAAGTAAGCACTCAGCATGAGAGCTTGATTATCTGGTAGGGCAGACCATGTATTTTTAGCCAAATAATGCGGTAAACCTAAGAGTCGTAATGTAAAGGACACAAGCTAATGATACTAAACTTAGGCGTTGAAGCGTGACTAAAGCTAAGCATACTTAAGTGAAAAATTAGACTTAAGAAGTGTTGACGTCTTAGCTGCTAAAGAGGGGCTTGACAATTCAAATAGAACGCTTTAAAATTGGAATCGATTCCAAAACTAAAAAAGGACCTATTAATCCTAAACCAATAGCTCCTTAAAGCCTAAGTCTCAAGCTAAGAGACCAAGCCTAATCTAGCCAAAGAAGAGAAACGAATGAGTCGACGCTACACTATTCAAGATATTGCTCGTGAAGCCCAAGTAGGGGTAGGTACGGTTTCACGTGTTTTGAATGATGCACCCAACGTCACTTTAAAAACCAGAAAAAAAGTAC
>CAYGTA010000407.1:0-4560 GCA_964352605.1 uncultured bacterium
TTTTTCTTAATTCATTAACCAGCTTGCGAAACCATGCTTCTTTCATGGCGTCTTCTTGGCTTAAAAGGCTGGAAAACGTTGTGGTTTCATTTTGACCTTGGCTGTACAGGTCGTAGGCTCGTCTTAAGGCTTTTAGGTTTTGTTCTTCTCTTGAGGGTAGCAGTATGCTGTGAGAAGCCCATTGTTCAGGTGGGTTGGTGGGGCTTACTTTGTCTTGCCAGTTACCTAGGTAGTCCCATAGGTCTGCGCTTATGCTTATGTTTTTTATGTTTTTGACGTGTTGTTCATTGACCCAGCTGGCTTGTTGCTGCCAGCGCCATGTGTTGGGGCTGTTTTTGCTGCGGTAAGTTATGCCTAAAAAACTGATTTTGGGTTTTATTTGTTTAAACTCGAGCTTTTGTTCATGTGTCCAGCTTTGTATGAATTCAAAGAGGGTTTCGAAGGTGCCGCCGCTTGCAACTAAGTCTATAAAGCAGATTTTTTGTTTTGCTTCTAATATGATTTGCGGTGTTATGCCTAGGTCTGCAAAGTGGTTTTTTAGGGCTTGGTAGGCTTGGGGTTGATTTTGTTTTAAATCTTTTATGCTTTGGTAGCGGTTTGACATGTTTAAGTAATGCAGTTTCTTGTGGTGGCTCGAGTTTGTGAGTACGCCGCTTAGGTAGTCGTAGTAGTTTTCGGGTGAGCGTCCTACGAATATGAGGTTTGCGTTTTTTGAGAAGGCGAGGAGCTTGGCTGCGCTTTGTTTTATTTCTTTGTCGTAGCTTTCTTGTGTTTCGGCTCGTTCGCCTTCTATGAGTTTGCCTAGTTGTTCTTTTTTAGCTAGGTTCCACCTGAAGGGTTTCATGTTTTGCTTATAGCGTTTTGCTTGCAAGCATTTGTTCTATGACTTTCATGTTGGCTACAGCGTCTTCTAGGGGTGTGGGTACAGGTCTGTCATTGAGGATGGCTTGGGCAAATACGTCGCCTTGCAAGGTGTATTGGTCGGTTATGTCAAAAATGGTTTCTTCTATTTTGCCGTTTTTCTGGTGCCAGAGTTTGCAGGCTTTGTCTGGGGGTGCGTTGAAGGGGATTTCTATTTCTACGCGGCCTTCTGTGCCGAATATGTTGACGCGTTGGTAGGGGCTGAGTTGGGTTGAGCAAGTGAAGCTGGCTGTGCCTTTTTTGAAGGTCAGTATGCCTGTGGCTAGGCGGTCTGTTTTGAAGTTGGGGTCTTGGTCTAGTACGCCCATTACATTGGTGGGTTCGTCATTAAAGATGAATCTGGATAGGGATATGTTGTAACAGCCTATGTCCATGAGGCCGCCGCCACCAATGTCTGCCATGTTGCGTATGTTGTTCGGGTCGGTATTCATGTATGAGAAGAACGATTGGATGGTTTTTAATTCACCTATTTGCCCTGTATCTACGAGTTCTTTGGCTTTTTGCCATTGCGGGTGAAAGCGGTACATGAAGGCTTCCATGATTTTTGTATTAGGGTAGTTTTTTGAGAAGTCTAGCAGCTCTTGGGCTTCAGTGCTACTTAAGGCTATGGGTTTTTCGCAAAGTACGTGCTTGCCTGCTTCAAGCGCTTTTTTGCTCCATGGTACATGCAAGTGGTTAGGCAAGGGGTTGTAGATGGCATCTATGTTAGGGTCTGCGAGTAAAGCTTCGTAGCTACCATGTGCCGTGGGTATGTTTAGCTTTTTGGCGGCTTCTTGAGCGCTTGCTAGCGTGCGGGATGCTATGGCGACAACTTCGCCATGTTTGCATTGCTGCATGGCAGGAATAACTTTTTCTGTACCTATGTTGGCGGTGCTTAAAATGCCCCAGCGTATTTTTTTCATGTTTAGTCTCCTGACCTTAAATCTTTAAGGGTTTTTGTTTGATAGCTTATGTCGTCAAAGTCTGCTGTACAGCCTTCACCTGTGGGTGCTTGCACTAAAAAACCTGCTTTTAAAGGCAAGCTTTTATCTAACGCGAACGTTCTTGTAAAATGCCAGTATTTGTTATCTGTTGAGTGGTGAAAAGCAAAAGCGTTAGCAACTTTGGCTATGCGTAAGTAAATACTGTTAGCCGTTATAAACACAGAGTTGCAATCATCCGATGTGCCTTTCGTAACAACAGATACAAGCATCGGGTCACCATCTGGCGAAACCTCAAAACACAATTTTGCCCATGATGCTTCATTTTGGTAAAACGCTAAGACAGCCGCATCAAAAGCACTTTTAAACCCTACGCTAACTCGAGCGCTTAAGGTGAAATCTTGATTTACATTAAAAAGCAGCGCAGGCGCGTTCACTTTAGTCATGTCACCCTGCGGTGAAACAAACCAATCTGTTTTGGCATTTGCCGTCATGCTTAACGGCTCGAGTGTGTAAGTTGTGGGTTCGTTGAGCCACTCGAGTGCGTGAGGTATTTCTTTTAAGCTTGGCATTTTATTTCTTAATCACGTAAGTCATTATGTCTATGACCTGTTGGGGTGTTTCAACGACCGCTAGTGCCGTGGCGTCTACTTCTTTTAAGGCATGCTGATGTTCTTCACTATGCATAATAATGAGGGGCTTATTTAGCGCAGCTGCAAAACCTGCATCAAACGCGGCATTCCACTGTTTGTACTTATCTCCAAAACGCACTACCACGACATCTGCTTCAGTTATGAGCGTACGCGTACGAATAGCATTTATTTTGGCTGCCTTATGATCTTTCCAGAAGACTTTGGCTTCTGAACCCAAAATCTCATTAGCAACATTATCACTGGCATCATGATCTGTTACGGGGCCACTAAAGCTAATGGCTAACTGTGCTGCTTTGGCAGCTTCATAAAGCTGCTCACGCCAATCACTATGAATCTCGCCCGATAAATAAAGCTGCCATGTTTTCATAACCTAAGCTTACCACTTAAGTCATTTAAGGCGCAGGCAGCTTACCCGTAAGCACATCCACTAATTTAAGACCAACATCACGCCTAGAACTATCCACCCAAAGCTCTAACTTGTAACTTCCCCTAAATTGACTTATATTCCTAGCGAAACCCACAAAGCCATCTGTCCCTAAACAAACAGCTGTCGTCTCACCTGAACGCAGAAAAAAACTCTTGTACTCAAGCAGCGGGTACCAAGCTAACCAAAAATCACCCTCAGGTAATTCACCCATCACTCTATCATCCGCTGCAAAAAGCCGAAGTTTAAAGCCTGTATTAACACTACTTATATTTGAAACATCAACACAAAGACTCAAATCATCCCCAGCAAAACTCGGCAAAACCGTTACAGACTTAAGCTCGAGCTTTGCAAAATCATGAATGCTATTGCTTGCTTCATTCGGCGTAAAACGCGTTGACACAGCAGCTTCCCCAAACTGATCAACCAGCGAGTAAAAAAGATTCGCCGTATCAACACAATAAGTTAAATCATCATCACTATAAACACTGCAAAAACCAAGCATCGTATTCAAAAAAGCCGTATCACACGTCGCCTGCGTAGCATCATCCTTTAAAAAGTAACAAAAATCATGCGCATCACAAGCAGGCCTAAACAAATCACCATCTAAACCCACCGGCCCATTCGGAATAAACACATTAAGAGGCCCAAGCCACTGCGGACCACACCCATTACTACGCTCCTGAGCAACCCCAAACGACAAAGAAACAAACAGCAGAAGCAAACACAAAAAATACCTCATAAGCCCAGACTAACAAAGCTAAAAAGAAAAACCTAACGTCAAGACAAAAAAGAAGCTCGAGTCTTTAAAGTAGCTGTTTATCAGTAGCCGTTTTAAAGACCACTGATAACTCACTGATAAGTCTTTTTTAAGCTTAAAGCAAGAAAACAACTTTAGGAGGATTCAAAATGAATCAAAAAAGCAAAAACCCACTCTCATCAGTCCTTAAACCGCTTCTTAGACTCGCTACACTTGCCATTCTCTTAGTTTCACTCGTGGCTTGCGGCGCAGCTTCGCCACTAAACACAAAAAACATAACTGAGTATGTTAATAACTTAGCTAGCTGGCAAGAGGTTTCACCTTTAAAACAAGAAAACAACGGTGAAGCCCTTGGTGAAGCTAGCCCGGCTGAAGAAAAAATAGTAGATGACCAAATTTATAGCTGTAAAACACAAACGTATAGTTTAACGAAAAACCCTGAACAAATCGTTATGATGAACCCCAACGCAGGTATTATATGGCCTGGCGCGCTCATTCAAGGAAAATCACATTTATCTAGCTCTTTACAGCTACTTGCATTGGATAAAAGCAGACGCGCTCCTTTAGGTATTTCGGTAGATGGCGGTGGTGTACTGGGTGTACGAAGTGGTGTAAGCACAGTCATTGAGCAACCTGTAGGCAGCACAGTACGTGAAGGCATTAATCAGCTTATCGCAAATGCCATAGAGAGCGATGTTGCAGTAGGCAACGGCTTTAGCAAATTTGATTCTGTAGAAAGTCACAGTGCAACCCAAGCAACCTTAGAACTTGGGCTTTCTGGTCGTTACTTAGGTTCTAGCGCAAGTGCCGAACTCAATTATGAAAAAGACGCCAATGAATACACTTACACGGCTTACTTTATACAAAGATTATTCACTATGA
>CAYGTA010000408.1:0-4558 GCA_964352605.1 uncultured bacterium
GCTTATTAATATGTATAAAAAAATAGGTCGCAATAATTTAATTGAGCTTAAGTATGAAGACTTTTTAAAGTCACCTAAGAGGGTCATGAATGCTTTGCTAGTAGATTTAAATGAAGATTCTCAGCTTTATGATTTTGCTGCATTAGAAGCATCTTTGGCAAAACGCTCATCAAAATTAATGACCTTCAATAGAGGGTACACGCATTTGTTAACGGAGCAAGATAAAGAGTACATACAGCGAAACTGTAGAAGATTTATGAAGATTTATGAATATAAAGTACCTAAACTGCAATCCCCTGAAGTGCATCAAGTTGCAAATGAAGCTATTCAAAATCAGAATTCAAATTTAACAAACTAAGTATTAAATCAAGCACTAGCTTTGAAGACTAACATCTGTTTTAAACTAATCATCCCAAGTTAAAGCTTCACTTACCAGTGGAAGTCCTTGGGTGATTAGTTCAGCTTGCATAGATGTTTCAACACCATAAATACTAATGCTAATGGGTTCTTGTATAGTGTCAATATTTGGAAGGCTTGTTGTTTTACAGGCAGATAGTAAAAGTGCAAGCATAAGTAAAAGATAAATTAATCTTTTTCTTCGAACTGTGAACATAGAAAGGCTAAGAAGAAGCGCAAATGAAACACTTAAGTATTGAACTTGCTTATCTGATTTAAGCTTAACTATAAACTGCGTTTCATTATTTGAATTTAAGACTAATTGCTGAGTATCTAGTCGGAGTTTTTGATTTTCAAACAAACCACTACTAATAAGGGAATCACCATCATCTAAAACACCATCCGCATTTACATCTTGATAAAGCTCGAGTGCTAAATTCGGGATACTCGAGCCTTCATAGTTAAACCTCAAGCTTTGTAACTGGGTGTTTGCTGAACTGTTAAGCTTAAAAGACAAGTTATTTGTATTGCTGCTAGCTAAAGCTGTGAAAACCAATTTAGGGTGAGTTATTGTTTCACCGCCTAATTCAAGTAAATAAGCTTCAAGTTGTTCTAATTGCTGAGCAGTGGTAGGTATTTCTTTATGTGCAGCTATTGCTCCTTGAATAGTTGCTGCTGAACCATCATGTAAATAAGGTGCAGTTGACCAAAGACCAAGGAGCGTTGGGGTATCTAAGCCTAGGAGTTCTTCATTAAGTCGCTCACCACTACTTGCCTTTAATGTGCCAATATCATGAAGTTTCTTGTCTGGGCTATCTGTAAAAATATCATTACTATGACAGCTAGCACACTCGAGTTCGTGAAAAACATTTTTACCTTGCTCAGCAAGGCTATTGGCGTTTATTTGTGTGTAGGGGCTAGGGCTGAAGCTGTTTAGGCTTTCTAAGTAAGCAGCTAACTCATCTAGTTCTTTACTTGAGTTTGCCTTAGCTTCACCTAAAGGGTTTTGTAGTTTTTCAAAGTCACTATCTGTCATTAAACCTAAACCAAGACTATGATGTCTGATTTGATTCTCAAAATCTTGTACTTCATCAAAGTTACCGCTCCAGTGCAGCAAGCCATGCCCTGTTCCTGCGCGACCTTGTAAAGGAATGGTATTTCTTAAACCCTCACCAAAGCCGCTAAAATCCCAGGTGCGACCGTCATGGCTGCCATCATTATGGCAACTTGCGCAGCTTATGTAATTATCTTTAGCAAGTCGAGCGTCTCTAGCATCATAAAATAGTTTTTGTCCTTCTAAAACGGCTTCACTAAGTTTTTCTTGACTCACGACCTTAGTTTTAGACAAGAGTGTAATAGCGGTTTGGCTAGCTGTTAAGCCCTCAATATCAAAGTGACTAATGGTGCGCTCTGTAAAGTTATGAACAAACAAATGCTTGTTATTTAGTGAAACGGCTAAGCCTTGAGGAGCAAAACCAGTATTAATGCGTTGAACTACCCGCTTACTGTAACTATCAAGCACAACAACTTCACGGCTACCCTCAAGCGTGATAAAGAGATATTGCCCAGTCTTATCAAATATAGCTGCGCTGGGTATGCCAGCATTATCAAAATCAATACGCTGCTCAACACTAGAAAGCTCAGTCTCTAAATCAATAGGAGATACGACGCTACGAACCGTATGCTCAAAGCTAAGATTTTGCTGATTTCTTAAGGTACCGCGAGCGATATTATCTTGCTTAGAAGCAACCCAAGCAGACTTAGCTCGAGGAGATAATGCAACACCTGTAAGATAATTAGGAAGGCCACCCCCCATAGTTTCAGTATCTGTTACATGAGAGTAAGCAAGCGCAATAGTGTTCAACAGCTGCATAGATTTAAGATTGATGACTAAAACCTCAGCGCTGCCCAAACGTGTATCAGGCTCAATTGTATGCTCACCTTTTAAAGCAGGTGTAATGTAACGACTTACATAAGCCTTATTATTCTCAAGAATAGAAATATGCCTAGGATGATTCCCCAAATGAACTCGAGCTTCTATTTGTTTTGTTTTTGCATTAATGCTTATGAGTTCACCACTGGCTTCAAGCACTACAAATACATGTGTATAATCCTGATTAATGGCAATGCCATGAGGCTGTGATGCAGAACCTAAATCAAGCGTTTGAATAACAACTAAGTCTTGGCTATCAATGATGGATAGTGTGCCAGAGTGTTTGTTCGTCACCCAAACTTCATCCTGTAGCTGTACAAGATTACGAGGACTCGTACCGACAGTCACTTCAGTTATCTCTTGAAGCTGACTAGGATTAGTTATGGTGACAGAGTTATTATCAGGATTTGCATTCCAGATACGCTGCGATGTACCAATAGTTTCAACAATAATGCTACTTGACTGAGATACAAAAACCAAATCTTTGGCTTCATGAATTAACTGTGTTCCTGTAATGAAAAGTTCATCTTCAGTATCATCAGTAGCGCTTAGGGTAATTTCGTAGCGCCCGGCTTCTAAAAAGTGATGGCTCACTGTGTTACTACTAAGCCATTCGGTTTCTTGACTACCATCACCAAAAGACCATTTAAACTTAGGATTACTTCCCCCCAAATAACGAGCTGTCAAAGTAACAGCTTGTTCTTTACTGCCCTCTTCTGTAATAAGAGCATCTAAACTAAGAGAAACTACAGGAATAACTCTCCAGCGAAAGCTAAGTTCAGTATCTAGGCTAGTACCATTAGAAACAGTAAGCACAACATCATAATTTCCAACTCGTGTTGGCTGCCCCTGAATGATGCCTTCGTTGCTAATAGTTAAGCCGTCAGGTAAGCCTATCGCAGAGAAACTGAGAGGAAGACTTCTGGGATCTGTAGCTTCAACTGTTAAACTAACACTTTCACCCTGTCTAATAATTTGCTCAGGTATAACCGTAACGGCAGGCATGATCTCAGGATTGGGTTCTACAGTCCAAGAAAAAGCCACTTCAGCACTCATATTCAATGAATTCGAAACAGTAATACTTGGTGAAAACTCCCCCGTTCTAATTAAAGTTCCTTCAATTAAACGTTTTTCCTCATTAAGACGCAGACCATTAGGTAAATCTTCAACTGTAAAAGAAAGACGCTCACCATAAATATCAGTTACAGCTAACGGAAGCTCAATTTCGTCCCCAGCCAAACTCAACTGATCTTCAGGCTGCTCAAATACAGGCGCAGAACGAACCTGTAAAATCTTTGCCTCAGAAGGAACGCCAGCCTCATTAAACACAAACAACAAATAATACCCAGGAGGCGCAAAAACACCCGCCTCAGGAGATTCAACAAAAAGTAAATCACCTTCCTGAGAAAACTCGAGCTCTAGAAAGCGTTGTCCTTGATCATAAGAGTGAGTAGCAGAACCTAAGCCTACAAGGGTAACTCTAGATATATTTTCACTCACAGCTATGCTTTGTGTTTGATTAATCGTAAGTACTTCAGGTGCAGCTGTTATTTGGGGGCGATCTGCAAATTCACCTGACCCATCTTGTTTAAATAAGTAATGCGGATAATAAATTTCTGCATTCATGTTGGTTACTGGCCCGGGTGGCCCTCCACCTGTTGTTAAAACGGCTGCATTTGGTAACAAAATGGCCGATGAGTGATAAAGCCTTGCCTTCTCTGCACTTGGACCAATAGTCCATTCATTACGTTTAGGATCAAAAATTTCAATGTAATTAGTGGCATCTTCTAAAGACTGATCAACACTAGCGCCGCCCGTGACCAAAACGCGACCATCTGCAAGTAGAGTGCTATCTGTCCAATGACGTCTACTAAGCAAATCAGGAACATCCGTAATGACAGGTTTATCAGTATTAATATCAATAACTATGGCATCTTCTAAACCAAGTAAGGTTAAGATTTTACCTTTGTCAAACATGACGGCCGTACCCTGAGCACTGAACAAACCCGGTTGAGCAATGCTCCCTGCAAGCTCATAAGAACCACTACCCTCAGTATCAAGGTAATACAATTTGTTACTACCCGTTACAAAAACAAAAACCTTACCATTGGGTGCTAAAAAACTCCGAGGATACCACCAACCCAACCTACCATCCCCATAAACCTCTTCGTTACTAGCACCATTTAAAAGACGCCAACCAGACTCAGGATTATAAATTTCAGGTATAAT
>CAYGTA010000409.1:0-4557 GCA_964352605.1 uncultured bacterium
TTTGGGGAGTAAGCTCTGACTCACTCAGTCTTAAGACACGATTAAATCAGTTTAGTATAAGTTTAGCCTTAGGAGTAACAAACATGAACGAAGAAAGCTTTCAAGCCATCATAAAAGAAATAGAAAGTGATACAAGTCCAGTGGGTATAGATGCCAAAAAAACCCACGCGCTCATCCTTTATAAACTCGAGCAAATCATGCAGCGATTAGACAAACTCGAGCAGACTGTAGCGATGCAAAAAGAAGCTTAGGTTTTTTAATCGTTTGTTTGTAACCAAAGTAAAAAAGTAATGATAAGTAAAATGGCTGCAGCAGCCGACATGACTGTGGGTATGCTGCTGGGGCTACTGCGGGCAATAATAAAGCCAAAAGCAGGTGAAGATATGACTGCGCCTAGATTAGCTGTTGCCATAACAAGAGGTGTGAGTTGCTCAATGCGTTCTGGAAACGTTTTTTGAAGCCAAGCTAAACCTGTCGGGAAAAAAGGTGCAAAAGCAAAGCCTATAAACATGTAAGCGTAGGGTGCTAAGACAATATTGTGAGATAAAATAGCGCCTACTAAGGCAAATGCGGCTGAAAGTAAAACAAGAGTTTTGGCTTTAATAAAAGAACTTAAAGGTGTTGCAACAAAACGACCAACGGTGAGTGCAGCCCAGTAAAGAGAGGTGAAAAAAGCACCTCGAGCTTCACCATAGTAAGGTGCCAAGTGGGTTGCCTCCCAGCTTGCTGCGCCTACTTCTGCCATGACATAAAAAAAGAATATAAGTAAAAACCCTGTAAAACTAGCCCACGGAATCTTAATACTTTTGTTGCTTGTTGTAGTAAGCTCAGGGTTAGGTAAGCCAAGTGCTAAGAAAAAGACAAGGGCTGCAGCAGCGGCAAACACCAAAAAAGAATTGGCAACGTTAGGTAAAAAAATCGCAATAAGTAAAGGCCCAAGTACCGCGCCAACCCCAAACATGGCGTTAAGCAAATTTAAAGCAGGCGCGCTGTTAGGCTCAAAACTTCTACCAAATAGCATATTCATGCCTGCATCAAAAAAACCAAAACCGACACCAATCGTAAAAGCAGAAATAAGAGTCAAGAACCAACTTGGGCTAAAAGCAATACCTAAAGCACCAAACAGCATAAGCAAAATAGCTACAGTTAAAACACGCCTATAGCCAAAGCGCAAAATAAAGAAACCACTACTCAAAATGCTAATGAGCGAACCAATAAAATGCAAACTAACAATAAAGCCCACAGTTGCTGTAGAAATGCCAAAGCGAGACTGAAATGCTGAAAAGGCAGGCCCGTACATAGCTTGAACCGCGCCAATCAAAATAAAAGCCATGAAGCCCGTAATAATCAAACGACGGTACTTGGCTTGAGAAAAAAAAGAAATAAGTGACATATAAAAAGACGTAAACGTCTCGTTGACTCCGATCAAGTACAAGCTTAACAAAAAAAGCAGCTAATAGAGGTATAGTTTTAACGACATGACAGAAACATCTAAAGATAAGAAAGGCTGTGTATATACATGACGATGGAGGTGATAACAGACATCGAACTTGTCCAACACATGAGATCTCGTCGTGAAGAAGCACTGATTGAACTGCATAGACGCTACGCACCTTACTTAGCTGCCGTAGCAAGACGCATGTTAAATGACCCCGACGAAGTACAACAATGCGTACAAGATGCTTTTGTAAAAGCTTGGGATAACGCTGAACGTTTTGACAGTAACAAAGCAGCCCCCAAAACATGGCTAGTGACCATTTGCCACCGCCTTGCCATAAACCGCATAAGAGGCTCGAGTCTTGAAACCATGCCTTTAGAAACGTGGGATGCGCCTGAGCAGGAACCTGATCATGTAGAACGTATTTATGTTCAGGAGGCTATTGAAACACTGGCTGAGGATGAACGTGAACTTATTGAGCTGGCTTTCTTTCAGGGCCATTCGCATGGTCAAGTAGCTAAGCTAACTGGAAAACCGTTAGGTACGATTAAGTCGAAGTTAAGGTCTGCGTTGCATAATTTACAAATCACCCTGAAAGGAGGTGAAGCATGACCATAAACCAAGATGTTTTACTCGATTACGTTATGGGTGCGCTCACCCCTGAAGAGGAAAGGGAAGTTGCGTTTTATCTCAATGAGCATCCTGAAGAAGCAAGAGAAGTTCGTGATCTGTTTGAAGCTATGGCGGATGTTGCTCTTAATTTAGAGCCTGAAGTTTTAGCAGCTGACGCAGAGGAGAGCTTACTGACAAGAATTCGTTTGGGTTCTGACGTAGAAACAGCTAAAACCCAAGACCTTAGCGAAGTCAGTCTAGAAGTTGCTGAAGTCATTCAGTTAGAAGCTCAAGAAGATACTAACAAAGAACGACCCAAGCAGTTCTATATGGATGCTGATTTCTTTGGTAAAGAGAAGACTGTTCATTTACCTAAACAAGAAAAAACAGTAAGGCCACCCACATGGCTTACAGGCTTAGCCCTTGCAGCTGCCATAGGTGCTTTTTTGTACTTAGGCTTTAGACCTCAAGTTGACCCCGCCATACAACAGTTAGCTAGTTTATGCGAGCAAGACAGTAGCCGCTGTGACACCCTAAGTAGTAACAATGGTGACTTAGCTACGCTGGTGAATAGAGAAGACAATAGTCTTTTATTGGTCTTCAACGAAGCTCCACCGCAAGGTCAAGTGTATCAAGCTTGGGAAATTGCGGATGGTACACCACAATCGCTAGGTATTTTGGATGGACGCGTGCTAGATCTGCAAACAGCTTTAGGGCAAGATAGCCTTTTTGGCGTAAGTATAGAGCCAAGAGGTGGCAGTGACCAACCGAGCAGAACACCAGAATTTGTTGTTTACGCAGATCAAACGCTAAGACAATTTGCAGCCTTCTGTGAGCAAAACAATGACCGTTGTGACATCTTGACAGACGAAAACAATAGCGAACTAGGAACACTAGCTAAACGAGAAGATAACAGTTTGCTATTAGTACTCAATCAAAACCCACCTGAAGGCCAAGTTTACCAAGCATGGGAAATTGCTGACGGTAGCCCCCAATCACTAGGTATTTGGGAGGGGCGCGTGCTTAACATAGAAGCCTCTTTAGACCAAGATAGCCTGTTTGGCGTAAGCATAGAGCCAGGTGGTGGCAGCGAGCAGCCCACAAGCACACCCATACTCGTAGTATCACTAGCTAGTTAAGCAAAAACCAACAAAAAAACTCCGCTCGAGTACGACTTGAGCGGAGTTTTTCATGGAAAGAAAACGCCTGAGTACCTAAACTCGAGTTTATGCAACGTCTTTTCATTATCTTAGTCACGCTAGCTTTAACTGCGGCTTGTGCACCCCAAGCAAGTCAATCTCAACGTGCGCAGCAACCCATTCCTGATTTGCCTGTGCCTGAAACCATTGTTTTAGCTAACAGTACGCCAGATACGCTTAGTAAAGAAGCTTCTTTTGTACCCAAGGAGCATAAAGTCATGCTCGAGTTACTGAATGCTGCAAGGGCAGAAGCTCGCTTGTGTGGCGAGGTCTGGTTTGAAAGCGCAGCCCCTTTAAGCTTTAATGCTGTTTTGTTTGAACCCGCAGTGCTACATGCGCAAGATATGAATATGCATAAATATTTTAGTCACACAGGTGCAGATGGCTCTGATGTAGCCAAGCGCGTTAGCAGAACAGGCTACACCTGGGCAAAAGTAGCCGAAAACCTAGCTTACGGAACCGTAAACGCTTACACAGAAGCAGATATTGTAAAAGGATGGTTAAACAGCCCAGGGCACTGCCAGAACATAATGAATCCTGCTTTTACAGAAATAGGATTAAGTAAATACACTGATAATTATGACTTCTGGGTACATGTTTTTGCTGTACCTCAAGCTTTGAGTGTGAGTAACTAATGCTGCGAGTGAGTGTGCTTATTTTAAGTCTTAGCTTAGTAACAGCTTGTGGAACAAGAGTGAGTAGTTCGGTACCCGAAAGCCCACCAGAAACAGAACAAGGCGCTAGCCTACCTGAAGCAAACGAGATTCTAAGCCTCATAAACCAAGCGCGCGCAAGCAAGCAAACCTGTGGCAGTACGAGTTACCCAGCTACAACACCCTTAAGTCTAAACAGCATGCTAGAAAAAGCTGCCCAAAAGCACAGTGAAGACATGCAAACGGTCAGTAAAATGAGTCATGACACTAAAGAGGGCGCAATACACTATCAAAAAGGTATGGAAGTCTGGGACAGAGTTACGCAAGAAGGCTACAACTGGAAAACCGTAGGGGAAAACGTGGCTTTTGGTTTTGCAAATGCTGAAAACGTTATGAACGCATGGCTAAACAGTGAAGGGCACTGCAAAAACATAATGAACCCAAACTTTAAAGAACTAGGCGTAGGTAAAGCAGGTAGCTACTGGACGCAAGTTTTCGCTACTTCAAAATAAGACCTAAAAAAATACCTCGTTAACCTAAGCTCAGACTAAAATCTTAAGCTATGCTACTCATTTGAGGTCAGCCTGTTTGCCTGTTCTATAGCTATTTATACCAAGTCCGATAATACGCTTACTAAACTCTAAAGAGATTTATA
>CAYGTA010000410.1:0-2535 GCA_964352605.1 uncultured bacterium
CCCCCCCCCCCCCCCCCCCCCCCCCCCCCCCCCCCCCCCCCCCCCCCCCGGAAGTTAGGAAAAAATCCTCATCCGTAATGAAATTTACAAATAGCTATATACCCTACAAGGGCTTAGCTGGTTTCAAGCTAAGCTGAGTTGTGCCTGAACCTAAGAAGACAGAGTTTATTGATTACTCTCACGAAACCAATGTTACAAAAAATCCAGCTTTGCGGTATTTATGGTTAATTCTTGGGTTTTTATGTACTGGTCTTGGTTTTTTGGGTTATATCTTACCGGGTTTACCGGGCACCGTTTTTATTTTGTTAGCTACCTATTTTTTTGCGCGTAGTAGCCCTAAGTTTTACAATTGGCTGCTTAATAATAAGATGTTTGGTCAGCTTATTCGTGATTGGAAAGATGGTAAAGGCATTCCGCTTCGTGCCAAAATTCTAGCTGTTACGCTTATTACGGTCACCATTGGCTTTAGTGCTTATGTGATTCCTAATTTAATTGTTAAACTCATTGTTATTTTGTGTGGGGTTGCAGTTAGTACGTATCTTATTACGCGCCCTACCAAAGCTGTTCTTTAATAAATAATTGCGAGTTCAATTTGCGCTGTTCCGGCCACGTAGATATCTTCACTTGCTAGCATGCCTATAGTTACAGGGCCTTCTAAGCGTGAAAGTTGCTCAGCAAAAGCATCTGTTGAAAGACCTGCGTATTGCAGTTCATAACCGCTTAGCCTATTTAAGCGTAATAAGCGGCTTTTGGTTGAGGCTGTTAATCTTGTTATTTCTGTGGTTATATCAGTACGGTCAACAGGTGATTGCAAGTAAATAGCTTGACTGCTTATGAGCTGTCCTTTTTCAAGCACAATATCGTTTTCTCGTAAATCTAGGCTTCTATCAACAACGCTAGCTTGAAACTGAATTGTTGGTGAGCTAAATGTCAAAATATCTCCGTTGGGTGTTTCAGCTATAGCCTCGGTTAAAAATTGAGATTCTTCTACCGTTAAAGCTGTAATGCTCGAGGCTCCTCTTAAAATAACGCTATCTTGTGCAGCGGTCATAAAACGACTGAGTTCTTCCCTTATACTGGTTGGGTCTTGAGCATTAATAATCGCGCTATAAATAGTCTGACCTTGCAGGTAAGTTAAGCCGCCATCTTCTAAAGCTTTAAATTGCTGCTCTAAATTACTAACACTCCTTGCAAGATCATCTCTTAAGGTGAGTAGCGCCGCGTAAGCATCTTGTTGACTAAGCAGTTGCCCTTGTATTAGCGTGACTTCAGTTATTAAGGTTTCATTTAAATTTTCTAAACTTGCATTTTCTTGTACCAAAGCACTATTTTGAATTTGAAGGCGTTCACTTTCTGCTTCTACACCAGCAAGGTTTTCTTGACTAATAGCAAGTTGATTACTCACATCATTCGCTTGTCTTTGTATTTGATTCAAGTCAGCTAACAAAGCCTGCCTTTGCGTCAAAGATTGTTGAAACCTAAAGGTATTAATAATGGTATTACGAGATACCAAAGCAATTGTACCCACCGTAATAACCATAATGAGCACACCTGTTAGTACCCCAATAATGCGGCCTGTTTGTTTAGGTCTTGCACCAAATAAGCTAAGCCTTCGCTTACCAATAGTTGTACCAAGCACATCACCCATATAGGCAATAAGGCCCGCTGAGGCAGCTAAAACCACAACCAAAGTAATCGTTAAAAGCATAATAAGCCTTTGCTAGAAAGGTTAAATCTGAAAATCTCTTCCCAAATAATAGTTTCTAACGGTTTCATCTTCAGCAAAATCTTCTGGCGTACCACTGAACTGTACTTTACCATCAAACATAAGGTAAACACGGTCAGCAATAGCTAAGGTTTCTCTAACACTATGATCAGTTAAAAGCACACCCAAACCCCTACGTTCTTTAAGCTCTGAAATCAAAATCTGAATTTCACGAATTGACTTAGGGTCAACACCCGTAAAAGGCTCATCCAGCAAAATAAAGGTCGGGTCAATCGTTAAGCTACGTGCAATCTCAAGCCTGCGCCTCTCGCCACCAGACAGGGTATTGGCACTATTATTAGCCAAGCGAGACAAGCCAAATTCTTCAAGTAGCGAATCTGCCCTAGCATGCTGCTCATCTTTATTTAAATCTTGAAACTCGAGTACAGAGAGTAGATTATCTTTGACGCTCATTTTTCTGAATGCGCTGGGTTCTTGGGCTAGGTAACCTAGGCCGGCTCTGGCTCTTTTATACATGGGCCACTTCGTTATGTTTTTGTCATCTAGGTAGATGCTACCTGAGTTTGGTTTTATGAAGCCAACCATCATGTAAAAGCTGGTGGTTTTGCCTGCGCCGTTAGGGCCAAGCATGGCTACAATTTCGCCGGGGTTTAGGTTTAAGGATACGCCGTTAACTACGTTACGGCCTCCGTATTTTTTGGTGAGTCCTTGCGCTTCTAATCGGGTAGCGCGTTGGCTATTAGATACTGTGGTGGGTCTTGCTGCACTTACGGTCATATCTTTCCATGCTATCACGCTAGATGAGTGTT
>CAYGTA010000410.1:2635-4544 GCA_964352605.1 uncultured bacterium
ACTGAAGCAAATTTCACGATGTAATCAAGCTCCCAGTTTTGCAAAAGGCCGTACATAAATGCACCATGAAACGCGTCACCTGCACCTGTTGTGTCAATAACTTCAGTAGGAAAGGCAGGGTAAGCTTTTAAACCTTCATCTGAACAGACAATACAACCCCGCTCACCAAGCGTAACCACCGCTATGCTTGCACCCATTTCGTAAAGCGTTTTAACAGCATTTTCTACAGCTTGATTAGCTAACCACTCGAGTGCGAATCTTTCTGGAATGATGGGTACATCGACGTAGGCAAGTAGTTCTTTTGCTTCTTCGAAGCTGCATACGGGGTCAAGCACTACGGTTAAGCCTGCTTCTTTTGCCCATTTGGCTGCTTGTAAGGTAGCTTCGGTTGCGTTGTCTAAGTAGAGTATCTTAGCGTTTGTTATGTCTGTTTTTTTGAGCTCTTGCGTGCTTATGGCTGAGCCTGTTGACCAGCGAGATATAAAGCTACGCTCACCTGTGTTTTCATCTACTAAGACAATAGATAAATGTGACTGGGTATTTTCTTCGCTTAGAAGCTGCGATGTATCTACCTTTTCACTCTCTAAATCTTGTTTTATAAAGCGACCTTCGTCATCATCTCCTATGCGCGCTATAACTTTTGTTGTTGCACCTAGTCGGGTGGCAGCTACGAGTGCTGATGCCACCAATCCACCTGCTTGGTGCAAATAGCTTTTTGCCTTAATGGCTGCGCCATACTTGGGGGTTTGAGGTACAAGGAGCAGGTGATCTACGGTGCAAATACCTAAGCCTACAATGTCAAAGGCTGGGGCAGCTTTCATAAGAACTCAGCTTTCACCGTTTAAGCTTCTAAATCTGCTGACCAGCGCCCCGATGCAGCTAAGGCATTCATTTTGGCTCGGTGTAAAAGAGCCGCTTGCCCTTGTGCAAGATTTTCAGGCTTATCAAGCCACGCTGCCATAGGGGCTCTTTGTAAAGCTCGAGCGTATGAGAAAGTGAGTGCCCATGGGCTGTCATGCTTTGCATTCATAGCATTTAGGTGAGCTGTTGCGTTTAAGTCGCTTTGTCCCCCTGATAAAAAGACAACGCCTGGAACCATGGGGGGTACAGTGCGTTTTAAAACGTTTACGGTTAACTCTGCAACGGTTTCTACATCTGCTTGATTTGGGTTATCTTGACCGGACACAATCATGTTGGCTTTGAGTAGAAGACCATCTAATTGTACGCGGTGCTCGTAAAGGGTGGCGAAGGTACGGTTTAAAAGCCATTCGGTTACTTCAAAGCAACGCTCAGCACTGTGATTACCTAAAAGTTCAACTTCGGGTTCAACAATCGGTACAATGCCTGCTTCTTGAGATAGGGCTGCAAATTGTGCCAATATATACGCGTTTGCGTTTATGCAGTAAGCACTTGGAATGGTTTCACCAATTCGAATGGCGGTGCGCCATTTTGAGAAACGAATGCCCATTTCGTAGTAACGTGCAAAGCGCTCTCTAAGGCCATCTAGACCTGAACCAATCACTTCGCCTTCTGCTCCTGCTAAGGGCACAAGCCCTGTACTGGGTGAAATGCCTGCAATTATATTGTTACTTGTTATGACATCGACAAGTTTCTCACCCTCTGGGGTGGCTAAATCAGGTGCATCTTCAGCCATAATAATGCCACTGACATGATTACTTAACTGAGGTGCGGCAAAAAGTAATTTGCACCAGTCAACATAAGTTGAGTCTTGAGCTTTGACGTTATGCTGCTCTAAACGTTCTGCAACGTGCCATGCGGGTTGATCCGCGGCCAAAATACCTTTGTCAGCAACAACTAACGCTTGAGCGATTTCTTGCAGGCTAAGTTTTTTCATAAGAATGATAATACCTTAATTTGTAGACTCAGCTCTATAGCTCTAGCTTCTATG
>CAYGTA010000411.1:0-4533 GCA_964352605.1 uncultured bacterium
ATACATTAAAATATAAGGTATGCCTCTTAAAGTCGAATCTCCATTTTCACCGCAGGGTGATCAACCGCAAGCCATTAAAAGTATTGTTGAGGGTCTTCAAGATGGCCTAAGGTTTCAGACACTATTGGGTGCAACAGGTACAGGTAAAACCTACACGGTGGCAAAGATCATTGAAGAGGTGCAGCGTCCTGCACTTATTTTGGCACCTAATAAGATTTTGACGGCGCAGCTTGCAGGGGAGTTTCGTGAGTTTTTTCCTAATGCAGCCGTTGAGTTTTTCATTTCTTATTATGATTATTATCAACCGGAAGCTTATGTGCCTGCTCGGGATTTGTTTATTGAGAAGGATGCCAATGTTAATCAGGAGTTAGAGCGTTTGCGTCATTCGACAACACGTAATTTGTTGACGCGACCTGACACGATTGTGGTTGCTTCAGTGAGTGCGATTTATGGTTTGGGTTCGCCTGTAGAGTATCAGAATTTGAATCTTATTTTAACGGTGGGTCAGCAGCTTTCTCGTGATGCTATTTTGAGTCGGCTGATTACGCAGCAGTATGAACGTAATGACATTGAGATTGCGGCGGGTCGTTTTCGTGCGAAGGGTGACACGATTGAGGTTTGGGCTGCTTATGATGAGAACCCGCTACGTATAGAGCTGTTTGGTGATGAGATTGATCGTTTGGTCATGACGGATCCTATTACCGGTAATGAGTTACAAGAGTTAGAGAATACAACTATTTTTCCAGCGAAGCATTATGTTACGCCGTTTGATAAACTCGAGCCTGCCATTAAGCATATTGAGCGTGATCTTGAGGAACAGATTAATTTTTTTGAGAAGAATGATAAGTTGATTGAGAAGCAGCGTATTAAGGAACGTGTCATGTATGACGTTGAGATGCTGCGTACGCTTGGGTATTGCTCGGGTATTGAGAATTACTCGCGTTACTTGGATGGTCGTCAGCCGGGTGAGCCGCCTTATACTTTGCTTGATTATTTTCCTGAAGATTTTATTGTGTTTATGGATGAGTCTCATCTTATGGCGTCGCAGATTAAGGGTATGTATAACGGTGATCGGGCGCGTAAAACTACGCTGGTGGATTATGGTTTTAGATTGCCGGGTGCGCTTGATAATAGACCGTTGAAGCGTGATGAGTTTCTTGAGCGGGTTGGGCAAGTGGTGTTTGTTTCTGCTACGCCTGCTGATTATGAACTCGAGCTTAGTGATAGTGTTGCTGAGCAGGTGATTAGGCCAACGGGTTTGGTTGATCCTGAGGTTACGGTTAAGCCTAGTAAGGGTCAGATTGATGATTTGCTTTTTGCTATTAAAGAGCGCGCTAAGCTTAAAGAGCGGGTTTTGGTTACGACGCTTACTAAAAAAATGTCTGAGGATTTGACGGAGTATTTTGCGCAGCAGGGTGTGCGGGTTCGTTATATGCATAGTGGTATTGATTCGGTTGAGCGTCAGGTTATTTTGCGTGATTTGCGGCTTGGTCATTTTGATGTGCTTGTTGGTATTAATCTTTTGCGTGAGGGGCTTGATTTGCCTGAGGTGAGTCTGGTGGCTATTTTAGATGCGGATAAGACTGGGTTTTTGCGGAGTGAGCGTAGTCTTATTCAAACGATTGGTCGGGCTGCTCGTAATGTTAAGGGGGAAGTGTATTTGTATGCAGATGTTATGAGTGATGCTATGAAGGGCGCGATTGATGAGACGAATCGTAGGCGTGCTAAGCAGGTTGCTTATAACGAGTTGCATGGCATTACACCTGAAACGATTCGTAAGAGTATTCGTAGTGTCATTCGTGGTGAAGAGGATGTCGAGATTGATGAGAAGTTAGCACCTTGGGATAAAGAGTTAGTGATGGATGACTTGAAGCAGGAGCTCGCGATGCTTGAGGGTGACATGTGGGAGGCGAGTGATGCGCTTGATTTTGAGAAGGCTGCTGCGGTGCGTGATCGCATTCGTGAGATTGAGGCTAAACTTGCAGGTAAAGATACGTCTCTCACCTTACTTCCGGGTCAAGAGCCTAAAAGTAAAGGGGTTCGAAAACGAGCCTAAATCACTTATTATTCTTAGTAAGAAGTATATTTGTATAACACTCAGGAGCAAAGCTGAATTTAGCTTTGCTCATTTCTCATTGCTTTTTTACAGGTAAATCTTATATAACCAAGCGTGCTTGAATCCCTTAGAACGTTCATTAAGAATCCAAAACCAAGCAAAGCAGAAGCACTTGGGGTTTTAAGAGCAAACTTTGCCCTTATGTTCTTAGCTCAAACCCTCGTAGCGGCAACGGTTGCCCTCATTGTAAGTCTAGTGAGTGAGCAACAAAGCTCGAGTGTGTTGGTGACTCAAATTTTACTTATGGTTTGTATTTTGCAGTTACCTTTGGGTATTAGCTTGCCTTTGTTTAGTGCTCGTTTTGGGGGTAAGGGTGCGGCTTTGTCTGCTAGTATTTTTATGGCTGTTCTTTTGTCTAGTTCTGCTTGGTTTGTGGCTTTTGCTTTTGTGATTGGTAGTCCTTTTGTGTACCTTTTTATTATGTTTGTCTTGCTTATTAGTTACTATAATGTTGGTTTTTTCTTGTGTGGTAATTTGGCGAATTTAGCGCTTCTGGAACCGCAAACACCATGACGCTCTTATCTAGCTTAGCGAATGTTGTTTTGCCTGCTTTTTTGGTTATGGGGGTGGGTAGTTTACTGAGTTATTTCTTTAAGCCAGATGTTACAGCTTTAAATAGGGTTGCGCTTTACGCTGCGGTGCCTGCGCTTGTTTTTAACTCACTGTCAAACACAGCTTTAAGCCTACAAAATGTTGGTCACTTAAGTCTTGCTTATTTGCTTTTTTTAATCCTTATGCTTTTTTTGAGTTGGCTGCTGAGTTGGCGTTTTGAGGCTGCTAGTAGGCGTGGTTTTATGGCAACCAGTACTTATGCAAATAGTGCGAATTTGCTGCTACCTGTCGCTTTATTTGCTTTTGGTGATGCGGGTTTAGAGCGGGCTTTAGTGATTTATGTCATTACAAACATCACTATGTTTACAACTGCACCTATTGTGCTAACAGGTGGCTTTAAGAAAGGCTTGTCTTTAAAAAAATTACTTGGCCTTCCTGTCATCTGGGCAAGCTTGCTAGGCATTATTTTTAACTTGCTTAACTGGAATGTACCGCTAGGTTTAGGTCGAGGTGTAGAGATACTAAGTCAAGCTGCTATTCCTACGGTGCTTCTTGTTTTGGGCATTCATATTCAACGTTCAGGTTTAGCTTTACCTAAAGCTGTCAACTGGCTTGGTGCTAGCTTTAAGCTTATTGCTGGCCCTGTTATTGCTTTTGCTCTAGGTAGTATTCTTAATTTAAAAGGCTTAGATTTAGCTGTGCTTACACTTGTGGGTGCCATGCCACCCGCCATAAATAACTTCATGTTGGCTTTAGAGTTCAAGGCAGACGCCGAAAGTGTAGCCAAAACTGTCGTCTTATCAACTGTTCTGGCACTATTTACTATTTCAATGATTGTTACGTTCTTAATACCTTTAGCTAACTAAACTCGAGTTTGCTTTTATCTTGTTATTTCTTGAATGATTTTCTGCAAGATTTGGCGTGCCTCAAACTCTGTTTTGGCTTCACTAATCTTTAGGTCTTTAGCTACTAATCGAAGTACTTTAGGGTAGAGTTTTTCATAGGCAGTATCTGCATTTGCATCTTTTTTAAGCATGCTTGTGTACTGTGGTTTTAGTTCTTTTATTACCGATTCAATAAGGCCATCATGTTCAATCATAGTTACTTCCTTTAGCTCCTTTTTGCAGTCAGCTTGCGGTTGAGCAGTTCTAGAAAACCACGTAATGGATTTTAGGTAAGCTCGAGCTTCGGAAAAGTTTGGGCTTTTTCGGAACGCTTCAGTATAGCGTATTTGGGGGCTTAGCGTGGTTTTTTTGGGTTTTATTTTTGTTTGCTTGACATTTTTGTTTTAAAAAGAGATAGACTTTGCTCATGATTTCTAACTTGTGGCAGCTTTTTTATTCGTTTGGCAAGGTTGGTATTTTTGGTTTTGGTGGTGGGCCTAGCATGATTCCTCTTATTCAGGAGGAGGTTGTTGAGGCACAAAAGTGGCTTTCTCAAGAAGAGTTTCTTGATGCCTTTGCGTTTGGTAATTCTTTGCCGGGGCCTATTGCAACTAAAATGGCTGGTTATGTGGGCTATCAGGTTGCAGGTGCGCCGGGTGCTGTTGCGGGTTTGATTGGGGTTACAGTGCCAACTATTATTGCCATGATTGCTTTAGGCGCAGTGTACGCACGTTATAAAGATACGGCGCTTTTTTCGAGCTTCTTGAAGGGTGTTAGACCGGTTGTGGTTGCTTTGCTGGCCCTTGTTGTGTGGCAATTTGCCCCTAAAGCGTTTGGTACGCCACCACAGTGGCTTGCTAATTGGGCGTTGTGGTCTATTGGTATTGTTGCGTTTATAGCATCTGTTAGGTTTAACGTGCATCCTGCTTTGCTTATTGTTATGGGTGGGGTTGTAGGGCTTAGTTTTTTACGCGGATGACT
>CAYGTA010000412.1:0-4500 GCA_964352605.1 uncultured bacterium
GCAAAAGACTACAGCTAGTTACGCTCACACAATAGCGCTATGTTAGAACCATAAAGCTCAATTAAGCTAAAGTCTTCCCCAATTCTCCTTGAACATTATTTGCCTGAATAAAAGCTTCAGCAGCAACAGGAGGCAAAGGTTTAGAAAAAAGATAACCCTGACCAATCTCACAACCAAGCTGCCTAAGAATAGATTTCTGCTCTGGCGTTTCAATGCCTTCAGCAATAACCTTCAGCCCAAGATTATGACCTAAATTAATAACAGTTTTAACAATCTCCTGACTTTCAGGCATAGTATCTAAAGCAAAAATAAAAGAACGATCAATCTTTAACGCATCAATAGGAAAACTATGCAGATAACTTAACGACGAAAAACCCGTCCCAAAATCATCAATCTCTAAACTAACACCCAACGCTTTTAAAGCATGAATAGTCGCAATAGCTGTTTCATCACGATCCATAAGAACAGTCTCAGTAAGCTCGAGTTTCAAATGTTTTGCGTTCACTTGTGTTTCAGTAAGGATTGCCTCAAGCTCTCTAATAAACGAAGTATCAGAAAGCTGAATGCTAGATACATTAACACTGATACAAAAATCAGCAGAAAAAGAATGCTGCCAACGAGAAAGCTGCTGACAAGCTTCTTTAAGAACCCAAAGACCCAAACTGCTAATCAAACCAGACTCTTCAGCTAAAGGAATAAAATCTAAAGGAGGAATAAACCCCCTAACAGGATGCTGCCATCTAATAAGCGATTCAAAACTAACAATCTGACCCGACTCAAGACAGACAATAGGCTGATAATGAAGCTCGAGTTCGTTGTTTGTTAGTGCTTTTCGTAAGTCACTTTCAATTTCTAACTTTTTACTTAGCTGAGAAGATAAGTCAGCGTCAAATAAGGCGTATCTTGCTTTTCCTAAGGCTTTAGCGCGGTACATGGCATTGTCAGCTGCACGAAGCATAGCTTCAGGTGTTTTAAAGTCAGGCTCGTATAAGGCAATGCCAATACTTGCAGAAATGCAGAGTTTATGTTCGTTTAGGAAAAAGGGCTTGGTTAAGCTTGCTAAGATGCGTTCGGCAACAAGCTTAGCGGTATTTGCTGTTTCAATGTCATCTAAAACAATAGTGAATTCGTCACCCCCTAAGCGACTAACAACATGCTCGGCATTGTTGCGACTAAGCGTGTCACTATCTCGAATGCAAACTCTGAGTCGTTCAGCAACAGCTATGAGAAGCTGATCTCCAGTTTCATGACCTAAACTGTCATTAATGAATTTAAAGCGGTCAAGGTCAAGAAACATTAGGGCAAAGCTGTAGTTATTGTTTCGTGCTGCATATTTGAAGGCTTGCTGAAGCCTGCTGTTGAGTAAGGTTCGGTTGGGTAACTTCGTTAAACTATCATGCAGCGCGTCGTGCTGTAATTGATCTTCTGCTTGTTTACGGTCAGTAATATCGGTTTGAGAACCCGCCATGCGGTAAACCTGACCTTTATCATCACGCACCGAGTAACCACGACTATGCATCCAACGATAACTAGCATCTTTATGCTGCATACGGTAGCTAAATTCAAATTTTGAAGCTTCACTCCTCAAATGCTTATCTATTGCCTCTTTGACCCCCATAATATCTTCAGGATGCACTTGATTAAACCAAACATTAGGTTCAAAGATACATTCTTTTTCTTCATGACCAAGCATGGCTTGCCAGCGCGCTGAAACATAAATAGTGTCAGCTTCAACACCCCAATCCCAAAGCCCATCGTTAGCGCCTTTGGCTGCCAACATGTAGCGCTCTTCACTTTGCCGTAAGGCTTCTTTAGAAACTTGTGTTTCATTATGCTGCTTTTTAAGAATAAGGTCTGCCCGTTTAACAATAAAATATAAAAGCAGGTAAAGGGTTAACAAAATAGCAGTCACACCAAAAACAATATTACGTCGCGTTTGCTGAATACGATCTAGTAAAGGTGTTACATCGGTATATAACTCAAAAACAGCTTCTACAGAACCATCAGTTTTACTTTTAATTGGCAAGTAACTCGAAAATACATCTTTATCTTCAATGACTTCCTCAAACGCACTAAAGCTATCCCGATGCGTTAACTCACTTACAACCTCACCAGCTCGAGCTGCTAGGTAACCAGCGTTGCTACTCTTATTTTCGCCAATTTGACTTGAATCTGTTGAGAATACAGTTAGTGCATCAAGATTGTATATTTTTACTTTGAGTACAGAAAGTCCTTGCATTTGGTCCATAACGGCAGTTCTTAAGCGCTGGGTTTCAGGGTGAGCGTTGATTTCATCAGGGCTCAACTGACCAGCTGAATTTATAAATGCATCAAATTCTGGCCATAGTGTATTAGCAAAGACCTGAGTGAGTTTTGTGTTGTTGAGTTCTGCTTGTTCTAGTAAGTCTTTATGGGCTTGCTGGTAATAAAAATTTGCTAGCAACACAATGACAACAGCAAATGCAAGCAAGCTTGTTAAGGAAAAATAACGGCTTAACTTAAACATAAGCCTTTGTTTTAGCCAAGCTTAGGAAATTTGAATTCCTAAAATAATTAGGAAGTAAGAAGTAAAAGTGCATGTATTGCTCCTAAAAAAGAGAAGTAACCAATAGGGTTACAGACTGCTTGTTTGAACCCTTACGTCTAACCTCAATTTTTGAGTTTAGCAAAGCTTTTCTTAATTTAATCTTACAAACAAATTCACCCTATACGCCTATTTTTTAAAAAAGTGATACCAAGTCCGATAGTTCGCTTATTCTGAAGAGATTTATACGCTGCAAGCGGACTTGGAATTGGTTTCAACGATCCAAGTCAGCGTTTAGTTCCTTAAAGAACTAAACGGAAGTGTTATGACTTCTTGTGTAACGGGTTAAAGGGTTGAAACTCTTCTAAAAGCTCTATAAACGCCTTGTAAGAACTGTGTCATATCTGTTTTTGTACCCTAGAAAGCAATACTTCAAAGACGAAACTATTTGTAGTCACTCAGCGCATCAGTCTTTTTCAGAACTCAAAGTACCGATTTAATGTAAAGGACTGAATCTTATGACTAGTAGTGAACCCTCAGATTATCAGACTACGCCAACGCAACAAGCTTCACCATTACCTGTTTTCCTGAGTATTTTCTTACCGCTTGTGCTTTATGGGGTATTAACTATTTTGGAAAACTATGATCCTAGTTTAATGCTCATTAAAGGTCATTTTTATGTGGTCAGTGCAACGTCTTTACTTGCGGGTGTCATGGCTATTGTTGTGGGCATCATAGGTACTAAAATCCGCAACATTCAAGTCATTCTAGTAGCGCTTGCTTTTATATCTTTAAGCCTTGTTTTTGCCATGCACGGGTTAGCTACTCCAGGCTTTATTTTGCCTAAAAATCGTATTGTGGGTGTAGCTGCTCATCTAAGCCTGTTGCTAACTTCCTACTGGCTTTTCTTGTCTAGTTTGCCGAGCACAGCTCGAACGATTCGTAGACTGGCAAAAGGGAGTGCTTATTTGATTCCTGCTTGGACTAGCTTGCTGGTTGCCTTGGGTGTTTTAGTCTTTATGCAGCCAAACTTAGCTAACTATCTGCCGATAGATGCAAATCCAGTGAAACTCCTGTTTACCTTTATAGCTATGGAACTCTTTGTGATAACAGCCTGGCAGTATTGGCAGTCGTATCGTTATACGCGTTCGCCTTTACAATTAGCCCTTGTTTATGGTTCAGGTTGGTTGGCTATTTCCACGATTATTATTGCTACAAGTGTTTTGTGGCACAGCTCATGGTGGATTTATCATCTTTTAATGATTTTTGCTACAGCCTTCATGCTGGTGGGTGTTGTTCGTGAGTACTTAAAGGGAAATTCAATTGCAACAGTTCTTCAAGGTATTTGGAATGAAGACCCTTTAGAAAGACTCAAAGCAGCCATCTCGCCAGCAGTTCGGCAGCTTATTATTCAAACAGAGGCTCATGATAGCTATACAGCAGGGCACAATGAACGGGTGGCTACTATGGCTGTGCAACTGGGTAAAAGCATGGGCTTAACACCAGAAGAATTAAGAGCACTTGCGCAAGGTGGCATTGTTCATGATATTGGTAAATTAAACATTCCAAGTGAGATTCTCAATAAACCCGGAAAGTTAGATGATGCTGAACGTAAACTTATTGAAGAGCACCCAAAAAATGGCTGGAAGCTCTGCAAAGCTATAGGCTTTATGCCTGCTGAGTTAGCAGTGATAAGACATCACCATGAAAAATGGGATGGTACAGGCTACCCTGATAAGCTTGCAGGTGAAGATATTCCTCTGTTAGCTCGCATTATGGCAGTGGCAGATGTGTATGACGCGCTAACTTCAAAACGGTCTTACCGTGACCCTTGGAGTCACACGCAGGCTAGTAATTTTCTCATTGCGCAGCAAGGAAGCCAGTTTTGCCCAACGGTTATTGCAGCTTGGGAAGCCATGCTCAAAGAAGAAGCTCTAATAGACGCAGTGCGAGCTAAAAATACAGATGCAGGTCAG
>CAYGTA010000413.1:0-4440 GCA_964352605.1 uncultured bacterium
CAAGGTCGGAATTATAAAGCAGTGCGACATTTATAATTCAGCTTAGTATAAGTATTTTCAGGGTGAATTTGCAAAATGCAAATTCACCCGAGCAGAGCGAGTACGGATAGACTGATTCAGTATTTTGTAAACCTGCTATACAAGTAACTTATAATCCTTTAGCATTTTCACGATTGACTGATTCGCAGATAAATCGTGTGACCCTTGAATCAGATGATATCGGAACGCCTTGAATCAGATGATATCGGAACGCCTCGGTTCATTGAAACAAATGCCCTAAGCGAACGTCTTAGGTTTGTCGTGGAACTGCAATTATAAGCAATGGCTCTCTTTTCATTAGATGCATCTAAAATTAAATAAAGCGCATATCTATTAGCGGAGGCAAACATGATTCAAGCTAAACCTGCGTTAATCTGCTTTTGTGCTGTTAGTTTTTATGCTGCTGTTATCTATCAAGATACCGACTAAATAAAGGCTTTTGCGAAACTTACGCGCGGGTCTCTTTTGGACTTTCAGATTCTAAACTCATGTGCTTTACACCCCAGCGCGCTATAGCGTCAATTGCTTCATTTAGCTCAACACCGGCTTCTGTTAAAGAATAGCTAGTTTTGGGGGGCATCATGGAAATAATGGTTTTTTCAACAACGCCTAGTTTATCTAAATGCTCGAGTCTTTGGGCGAGCGTGTTTGAGTTTACGCCCCCTACTGCGCGACTTAGCTCATTAAAGCCTAAAGGTCCTTTTAGAAGGACTCTGACAATATGAAGGGTCCATTTTTCTTGTAGTAAATTAATGGCTGCGTGGACGGGGCAATAGGTGTCTTGGCTCATGATTAGGAAACTAATGATAGCACAGTTAAGATGGTTTGAATTGTAGACTACTTTATTATTTACTGCACTGTGTATATTCTTGTTGGAGCTTAATTAAAATAGAGCTTTAAATTACCTTTACTAAGGAGGCCTACAAAACCGAAGCATTACGATTACAGTAGAAAACCCCAAAAAAGTGATTACTTCCGTCAATTACTTAACTTAACTTCATTAGTAATAAAGCCATAATTCAAACTCGAGCTACACCATTTAAATCAAAGGAGAAAATCATGAAAACCATTCGTAACATCATTATTAGTTTAGGTCTTTTAGCACTACTAGGTTCAGCTTTTGCACAAACCACTTACGTTATAGATGGACCTCATACCCATGCCGTGTTTCGTGCAAATCACTTAGGTATTGCTTATACCTTTGGTCGTTTTAACGAAATGGACGCAACGGTTGTTTATGATGCTGAAGATCTTGCCGCTAGCAGCATTGAATTTATTATTTTGACCGAGAGTGTCGATACAGGCCCAGATTTAGAAGGTAACTACGATGGCGCTGCTCGTAATGGTCACTTAAGAAGCCCTGACTTTTTTGATGCGGCTCAGTTCCCTACCCTTACGTTTGTAAGTAAAAGCATTAGTGCAACAGATACAGAGAACATGTATGAAGTTGTGGGTGACTTAACGATTCATGGTGTCACAAATGAAGTAACAACTATGGTTGAAAAAACGGGTGAAGCTGTTAACCAACAAGGCGCACCCCTCATTGGTTTTTATACAGAGTTTGATATTGACCGTACAGATTATGGCATGACGAACCTACTTCAAGCTTCAGGCCCTAATGTAAAAATTATGCTTAGCTTTGAAGGCGTAGGTCAGTAAAGAACCTTAGGGAGGGAAACCCCCTCCCTTTCCCTTTAATACCATGACAGTTTCTGTTCTAATAAGCTTCTTTTTACGCGGTATTTTATTTCCTGCCGTTGTTGCAGGTCTATCTTATTTATTTACAAAAGACAAACTTAAATTTTCAACAAGCATCTCTCTAGCAGTCGGCTTTTTAGCTGGCTTTCTTGGCATTAGTGGCTTAAGTAGCTTTAGATTGCCACCCGTCACCGTTCAACATTGGCTTCCTTATATAACCGTAGCAGCACTCGCACTAGGTATAGCTGAGCAATTATGGCTAAAAAATATTTTTGCTCGTTGGGCCGTCAGACTTGTTTTATTAGTGCTGCTACTGGTTCGTTTATTTCAACCTTTTATTAATCATCCTTTTCCAAACCGAAGCTGGAGCACGGGTCAAACCTTCACTAATTTACTCATTACAACGCTAGTTATTAGCACATTTTGGCTTGCGCTTGACTTACTCAGTCGTAAAGAACGAACTGCGTCACGCGAAAACGCTATTCCTATAACAGGCTTAGTTGCTATTGTTGCTGCTTCTGCCATTGCGGTTGTACTAGCACACTCATTGGTTATGGCGCAACTCACAGGTGCAATTGCTGCAAGTTTAGGTGCCATTATGGTCTTAGCTTGGTTAACAAAAACTACAGGGCTAAATGCCAGCATTACACCCCTAATTACACTACTTTTAACCTTACCTTGGTTAAGTATCTACACAACCATACCTGTCATAAGCGTCATTCTTATTGCTTTAGCACCTTGGCTACTACTCATTGACTTTAAGACAAAACCTTTACTCCAACAAAGCATTTACCGTATTGGCTTAAGCTTAGTAGCAGTAATTGTTATTATTGTTACTACCATGCAAGTTGTTTAAAACGCTTGCTTGCTCTAAAGCAACCAAGCGTCATCCCAAGCAAAATAACAAGCCTCACATTCAAAATCAAAAATTTCTTTAGGAAAAGGCTCGAGCATAAGTGACTCGGGCATTTTGTTTACATCAAAGTAGCGTAATTCTAAAGACTCACCATCTAGACTCTCCAGCTTCCCTGAGAGTACTTTACAGCGAAACGTACTTATGTGAACTTCTATTTCATCACCATTAGGGTAAGTATTTCGGTGCTTAATAACGGCAACTAAGCGCTCTGGTTTTACCTTTAAACCTGTTTCCTCGTAGACTTCTCGCAACGTTGCTAAAGCAGCATCTTCACCAGGGTCTACAGCGCCCCCAGGCAAACCCCATAAACCGTTATCACTCCGCCTTTGCAAAAGCAGCTCACCCGCATCATTAAAAATAAGAGCTGCCGTTGCGGGCATAAGAATGAGCGCATGACCAACATGCGCTCTCATTTGTTTTAAGTAATCAGAAATAGGCATTATGCCTACTCTATCAAACCAAAACTAAACTCTCTTGCTCAGCAACATACCAATCCCAAAAGCGCCTCACGCCCTCTTGCATTGACACCTGAGGGTTAAAACCAAGTAACCGTTGCGCCTTTTCAATATTTGCATAAGTCACGTACATATCTGCCTCAAGTTTAGGCTTAGAAATAAAATTAGCTTTTTTACCTGCTACGCCTTCCATTTCAGCAATAAAGTCTAACAGAGGTTCAGGATGCCCTTTACCTAAATTAATAATCTCGTAGCCTAAAGGCTTATCTAAAGCCAAAATAACGCCCTTCGCGGTATCTTCAACATACGTCCAGTCACGCTTAAAATCACCTTCATAAAGCGGAATTTCCTTACCCTTATAAATACTTTCTGCTAGCAAATAAGGCATCATGTCAGGGCGACCACGCGGACCATAAACCGTAAAGAAACGAACCGCTGTAAAGTTAAGCTTAAATAGCTTATGGTAAGTAAAACCAAGTAACTCAGCTGCCCGCTTAGCAGCAGCATAAGGCTGAGGAGGCTCGGCAGCGCTATCTGTTTCAACAAACGGTATTTGTGTAGTATCACCATAAATAGATGAGGTAGAAGCAAACACAAAATTAGCAACGCCAAACTCACGAGCTGCGTCCATAAGATGCTGCGTACCCACCAAATCAACATCCATATATAAAGCAGGATTCGCAACAGAATTACGCACACCTGCCATAGCGGCAATATGCGCCACCGCGTCAAACTGATGCTCCTCAAAAAGAGCCATCATACGCTCACGATCACGAATATCAGCCTTAATAACCGTAACATCATGCTTCGTTTCTAGCGTTTTAGCATTGTTTAATTTCTTAGCAACATCATAATAATCATTAAAATTATCAACACCAATCACCGAATCACCACGGCGACTCAGCATTTCACTAACATGACTCGCAATAAAGCCAGCTGCACCTGTAACAAGAACCTTCATAACTCACTCCTTTCAGAGCTACCTATTAGCAATAAGCTTAGCGTACCCATGCCGTACACGCTTCAACAAAAGCAGAATACAGCAAAGAACGATCCCCAAGCTCGAGTGTATAGCACTCATTCTTACGTAATTGTGACAAACGGATTTTTAATTGTGGCTGCATGAAGACTAGCTGGCATTCTTGTTTGAAGACATTCAAATGGCCTTTAAGTCTTCGATGAATTCGATTTAGCCCTAAGAAATCTTCTCTATAGCAGTTTTCATCTTTAGCACAGCATCGACTTAGCCCATCCGTTTTTACTCACCTAGTTCAGCATTTATACCAAGTCCGAAAAGGTACTTCATAAACTCTTACAGAGTTGATTACGTTC
>CAYGTA010000414.1:0-4411 GCA_964352605.1 uncultured bacterium
TTTAGTGAATATACCTTTTCCAATTGTTCTTTCGTACCCTGGTTTTCGACAAGCTTCAGAACGCTTTTATAGGCAATAGGAAAATCGGTTTTAGATAAAAAATATATAGCCTGTTCGAGGGCTTCCTGTTTTAAATCCTCGAATTTATTAATTGAATAAATTTCAGCCAAATTTGCCCAAGCAATACATAATAATGTCGTGTCCTTACTAAGGGATAAGATTGATTTGTAGTGTGCAAGGGCATCTTCCAATCTATTTATCGATTTATACAAACTAGCTAGATTGTTTCTTAAGGTCATTGTGTCGGCATATTCACCAAAATTTATGGCCGCTTCAGCTTTTTTTAGGATTGCTTCAAAGTTTTTCAGACTTAAGGCATTGCCTAGCATGTTGAGAATTACTATGATTTGAAAGGGCTTGGCCTCTATTTTCTCAGCGATTTCCAAAGCCTTTTGGTGATACTCTTTTGCCTCCTCATAGTGTTTCAGCTCATCAAGGGTAACACCCATGTCAGAAAGTGTTTTTCCAAATTCTAATGAATTTGGATCTATTTTGGGTGAATTCAGCATTGAAAGTAGTATCAGCTTAGCTTCAGTAAAGTCATTCTGATAAAAAGCAAGTTGTGCCTTTAAAGCAGAGGTTTCATACCAATGGTTTTTATCCACATCTAGTTCGAACTCGGATAGCTTTGAGAGGGTAGCTGCTACTTCACTAAGGTTGCCTTGATGAAAATATAGACTAGCCTGAGTTGAAAGCATACTAGCTTTAAGGTTTACAGGCAAAGGTCCAATTGCAAGATTTCTTAGCAATACCTCCGCTTCTTGATGGCAGCCAAGCATTACATTAATTTTAGCTAGTTCAATACCTAATGCAGCCTTAAGGTCAAGTTCCTGTTCAGCAGCTTTGGTTTCGTTTAAAAAGCTATTGAGAAGCTTTTGTGTCCAATCTTTAGCTAGAAGGTGCAAACCACGAACTTGCCAAAAGCGATTTAATATCAAAACTAGCTCGGCGGATTGTTTAAGCTCCCGGCAAGAAAAAGACCAGTTTAGTGCCTGAATTATATTGCCATATTCTTCATCAATAATTTGGTTCAGATAAGTGGTATCTGAATTTTCTTCGTTAATTAACTGAGCATAAAAGTAATGAGCATGCAAAGTTTTTAAAGCTTCTAGGCTAGATGGTTGACTACGCTTTTGACGAACATAGCTTAGGAGTAATGGTTGAAAAGAAAACTTTCGATTCAAGTCTACTTTCAAGAGAGATTTGTTTACTAAAGTTGCTAGCATCGGAATACGAACATTTGAAATATTGAAAGCAGCCTTTTGCGAAAAGCTGCTTTCAAAAACAGCTAGCTTTCCAAGAGCGTTCTGTTCTAAATCTCGAAGAATTGTCCAGCTATATTCAAATACAGCTTCAATACTTTTGTGCCTCTCAGGAATATCTCTCGTATTGGTTTGAAGGATACTGAAGTTCTCACTCACTTCAATAAAAATTTCTTGTGGCGACATGGTAGTAAGCCAACTAGTAGCTAGCTCTATAGCTAACGGTAATCCCTCAACCAACTGGCAAATATTCGTTATGGATTGAAGTGTTTCGTCATTTAAACTAAAGTTTTTGTTCCTCTGCTGAGCAAACTGCATAAAAAGACGTACAGCGTCAGACAAATCTTCATCGTACTGTTGGCTAGATTCTGTGATCAAATTAGATGTAGCCAGTCCCTCTGTTGTTATCCTTTTGTCTTTCTTCAAAACCAGTTCATCTAAAACAATGCGCTGACTCTTCTGAGGCTTGTACCTTAGGCCCTTCAACTCAAAAACATGTTCGGCTTGTAGGTTAAGTACTTCTCTAGACGTAGTCATTACTTTGAGTTTAGGAGCATGCTCTAGCAGGTCAGCAATAAGAGGTGTGCCCTCAAGAATATGTTCCAGATTATCAAGAATTAGGAGTAGCTCTTTGTTACTAAGGTAGCTAATGACTTGTGTCTTGGGGTCTTCCTGGCCATAAAAGCGAAGCTCTAAAGCTTCGGCAATATCATAGATCAAATGACCAGGATTTTCTTGTGATGAAAGGGATACAAACCAGACGCCATGCTCAAAGTGAACTAGCTGCTCTTCAGCTATGGAAATAACTAATCTGGTTTTCCCCATACCTCCTGGACCAAAAATGGTAAATAGTCTATTTATTGGATCGGTAAGGTATTCGGCTAATTTAGCTTTTTCTTGAGCTCTACCCACTAAAGGTGTAAGCTTTTTTGGAAGGTTATGTAGGTTTTTTTCGACTTTCTCAGTGAGACTTAAAGTGTTTGCTTGTTGTGTAAACGCATCTTTTTCAGGTTGAGCGGTCAGCTCATTAAAAAGGTTTACAGTTGCCGCTTCTGGCTCTCCCCCTAATTCCTGAGCTATTTTTTTTTGGAAGCGATTGAACTCCTGTTTTACTTTAGTCTGACCTTCAGATAAGTACACGACATTTAAATGAAGCCTAAAACCTATCTCATCAAAAGGGTCTTGGGTCAAGACTTTTCTTAATATTTCAGCAGCATCAGAGTAACGCTCATCAAGCATAAATTCATTTGAAAGTTTTAAAGCATAGTTTTTGAAGATTCGTAAAAGCTCTTCTCGTTCTAAGACAAGCCAATTTTCAAACTCAGGCGCTTCTGGGCAGTTATAGCCAGCTAAGAGTTCCCCAGAGTAAAACTCAACTGCTTTTGCTAAGTCCTCCTCTTGTATTGCTTGGTTAAATAAAGCAAGATCTGAACTTATTTGCCAACGTATTCTTTCCCCTTCAACTTCAAGTGTGACATAATCAAGTTTACCAATTGACCTACTTAACAATGATCTTAAGTTACTTCTTGCTTGCTTATCATCATTATCTGGCCAGAATAAATAGATTAACTCTTCTCTGTACACCCAAGCAGCTTGATACGCTAGGTAATACAGAAAAGCCGAAGTTTTTCCTTTAGGCAATGGCTGCAAACTACCTTGCAAACGGATACCTGGCTTTGAAAGTAGAGTTAAGGCATACATATATCAGTATAGCTTAGGGATATGGTCCCCAGATCGTCTAAGGCTCCTATAAAAATAGAGTCAAGACACTCAAGGTGTTCATTTGGAGAGCACGAAAAACCGCGGGGTCAAGCCGCCATTTTACTCAGGCTTAGCATCAGCCTTAAGGCCTGGATACCAACCTTTAAAGACATCCTCTAGTTCATCATCAATAACCTTTGTTGTGATTTAGAGCAGTAAATGAGCCCCCTTTTGCGTTCACTGTATCTGCTGCTTTTTTGAAAAGGCCTTCATTATGCTTTCGGTGCTAACTCCAACAACCCTTAAATGAAATCCCTAAAGGTCGGGGTTGTTTACGCTGCGCGCCTCCAGCTTTTCTTTCTTTAGCTCAAACACTTCTATGTACCTTCCAGCTAAATCCTTTGCTAGTAAGGTAGCAACTAAATACTTTGTATCTGTTTCTATTCGTAAACACAGGGGTCAGACCTTCTTTCGTGTCCATGGTTCAAAAGCAACCCTGCTAAACATGGCTAAGTGGTGGGTGTCCTAGTGCCCAGCTCATCAAACCATCAAACAAACCCATCACATTCTTCTTTATTCAATTTGCAGATTACAGAGCTAACATAGTGATCAGTATAATTCTTAAGTACTGAAACCTAATTAGGTTAAACTATAAATTGGAGAGGTCGGGTACAGCGTTCTCATACGGTAACGCAACGTCTGAAAGACTAGAGAGGCTTCTTAGTAGAAGAGTTTGGGCTTGCATGCTTACCGTTTATTGCTACTATTTCACCAGTTGGTTATTTTTTAAATAGCTGCGGAAATAATTCCCCATGCAGCAAATGCAAGACTTCCTATAATGACACCGAAGCCTAAAACTCTCGCTAAAACAGTAAAGACCTTGTCTCCAAGCTCTGATTTACTAAAAAGAACAACGGTATTTATTAGCCTTTTATCTAGTCTTTTCGTAGAGGGATCTTTTACTGGATTATGGTTGAGGGTCACAGAGTTTAATTCTTTTGTCGTCATGGTATCTCCTTTGGCTTATCTAAAGCTTAAAAGGAGTGATGTCCCAAACAATAGAGCATAGCGTCACAAGAATGTCCTTAGTTTGTCCCAAAGTACCTTTACTTAGGGTTTTCTATTCGCTGCACTTCTAAGATAAGCTCACTACGACTATGAACATTAAACTTACTGTACAAAACAGACATATAATTACGTACTGTCTTTGGAGATAAAAACAGTTTCTTAGCTATTCCCTTATTATTTAAGCCTTCAAAAATTAGAGCAAGAACTTCCCGCTCACGTTGCGTTAGTTCCTCATTTGATTTAGTAGGCTCAGCTTCTTGAATAAGCTCATCAGAATTACTATTCTCAGTGCCAAGAAAGGCATTTACTTCTTTAAAAAA
>CAYGTA010000415.1:0-4400 GCA_964352605.1 uncultured bacterium
GGGTTAGGGCAAGATGCTTTGGTGTTAGCAGCAAGTGGTTGCACCATAAGCATGTGTGAACGCTCAAAGGTTGTTGCGGCCCTATTGCAAGACGGTATTACTCGAGCGTCTGAAAATCCTGATTTAAAAGAAATTGTTTCTCGAATGACTTTAGTGCAGATTGACGCTCTAAGTTATTTGCAAGACACATCAATTCAGCCTGATGTTATTTATCTTGACCCTATGTATCCTGAGTCTGCTAAGCGTGCAGCTAAACGAAAAAGTATGACTTTTTTTAGAGATATTCTTGGTGATGATTTAGACGCACATAAATTGCTAGAAGCTGCGTTGGCAAAGGCAAGCAAGCGTGTTGTGGTTAAAAGACCACTAAAAGCAGGCTTTCTAAATGATCAAAAACCAAGTGCTCAAATGCTAGGCAAAACAACACGTTTTGATATCTATATACCTATCCACTAAGTTATTGCAGCAATAATACTAAACTGATTTAATCGTGTCATAAGACTGAGTGAGTCAGAGCGTAGTCCCCAAAGCTGTCTCGACTTCGTCGGCAAGGTCGGAATTATAAATGTCGCACTGCTTTATAATTCAGCTTAGTATAATTAGTTTGATTGAGATAGTTGAAATAAAGGTGTTTGGTTTTGGTATTTTTTCTGCACAGCTAAGCATAATTCTTAAGAGTGTTTTCATAGACCTCAAAAGTGCTTGCAAGCTTAATTCCTACTCAGGTATTCTTATAAGGCCAGCTTAAGCCTTAGTATGCGTTTGGCTTAGTGGTTTAAAGGAGTTCGGAATGAAGAAACTATTAGCTATTGTTGCTGCACTACTCGTATCTCTAAGTTTGGCTCAACTGCCTGACTTAGAAGGCCGTGTTATTAACATTGGTTCAGATACAACCTACCCACCCATGGAAACCATCAACCCAGAAACAGGCGAAGTTGAAGGCTTTGATGTTGATGTCATGAACTTACTTTGCGAGCAACTCAACTGCGTTGCTAACTTCGTAACAACCAACTGGGATGGTATTTTTACTGCTTTAGCACAAGGTGAATTTGACATGGTTGTCTCAGGTGTAACCATTACTGAAGAGCGTGACCAAATTGTTGACTTTAGTGACCCTTACATTATTACTGCACAATCTATCTTGACGCGTGTTGATGATGAAGGCCTAAGCCTAGAAGACTTCACTGCTGACGGTAGCAGCCTAATGCTTGGCTCACAGCTTGGTACAACCAACGCTGACCTAGCAGAAGAACTCGTAGGCCGTGACAGAGTATCTTTATTTGATGCATTCCAAGCTGCCCTACTTGCACTTCAAAATGGTGATGTTGACGGAGTTGTCATAGACGGAACCTCAGCTGCATCATACGAGCAAGAGTTTGCTGGTGAACTTGTAGTCAACATAACTGGCTTAAACGCAGACCCTCTAGGTTTGGTTTTCCAAGAAGGTGACGGCATTGTAGATGCTTTCAACGCAGCCTTAGACGTCATTAAAGAAAACGGCTCACTCGACGGACTCATTGCAGAGTACTTCGGCGAATAAAGCTCAAGAAACCAAGAAACAAAAAATATGTAAGAATAAGCTCGAGTTTTAAACTCGAGCTTATTTCTTTTTAGGGTGGTGCTGTGCAAACGCTTCTTTCTTTTATTCGTCGTATTCGTCCTAGTAATTTCATTATTTTATTGGCACTTCCTGCCGTTATTTATTTATTTTGGTCGGTTGAAAATTATCAGCGGGCTTTGTTGTTTATTGCGCCAGGTATTGGCGCTACGATTCTGGTTGCGATTGGTGCTTATATTTGCTCAGCTATTCTTGGCCTTGTTTTTGCAGGTTTACTGAGTTTAGAGCTGGGTAAAAGAACGCATATATATTTTGCAATTGCGGCTCTTGTGTTTGCTTTAGGTAGCTTGTTTTTGTTTTTGCGACCTACTGAAGATTATGTTTTGGCAGGTTCATTTGACGGTCGGGTTGCTATTATTCAGGGTACGCCGAAACGCATTAGTGATAGTGTGCGCTTTGGTCGCTTTTCTGAAGATGCGCCTGAAATGAGCATTCGTGGCGTGTCAGATGTAGAGCGAGCGCTCGAGATTTTTGCTGAAGATGAGCGCATTACAGCTGTTTTTGTGCCTAAATCTGCCGTGCCAGAAGGTCAACCTATTCTCTGGGAGAAAGCCTTTTTATCTGATACCTATTGGGTGCCTGCTGTGGTACTCGCTATTTTTGGAATTTCTGTTTTGCTCCTTTTACTCGGTTCATGGCAAAGTGGTTTGCATCCTATGACGGTCTTTGCTGAACTTTATATTGACCTAATTCGTGGCATTCCTATGCTGGTTGTTATTTTGTTTGTAGGGTTTATTTTGACCAAAGCGATTAGCGACATTACGGGCATAAAAATGAATATGTATGGTCGGGGTATTTCAGCCCTTTCTATTGGCTACTCGGCTTACATGGCTGAAATCTTTAGGGCAGGCATTGAAGCTATTCCTAAAGGACAATACGAGGCCTCTAAAAGCCTTGGGCTTAGTGGCTGGCAAACCGCCAGATACGTTATTTTGCCGCAAGCCATCAAAATAGTCATTCCACCCTTAGGTAATGAATTTATAGCTATGCTTAAAGACACAGCGTTGCTATCTGTGATCTCTGTACGAGAAACTACGCAACGTATGCGAGAATTTAGCTCTAACACTTTCCTAAATTTTCCGCCTTACAACACTGCTGCCATTCTTTACATTATGCTTACGCTATTTGCCTCGAGTACTATGAAGTGGCTCGAGCGTAAAACAGATACCGAATCTCGCTGACCTAAGGATGCCACCAGACTGACAAGTCAGGATAATAGGCACTCACAATGGTTTGGAATAAAAAGTAATCAACAATCAAGTGAACAATTAGTACCCAAATGAGGGCTTTTGACCGTTCGTACATAGCACCCTGCGTTATGGCTAAACTGTAAACAAATAAAGGCCCCCAGCCACTAAAAGCCATGTCGTAAAGCACACTCATATAAATGACAGCTTGCGCGGGGTTTGCAATTCTAAAAGGAAAAAGGGAACGAATAATAGCAAAAGAGATATTTACAAAAAAGAGTTCATCCCATATACCTACCGCATTAATGCCCATAAAAAGCTTAAAAACCTCAAAGCTACTTTGCTCAGCAGGTAAAACCCAATTAAACCTAACCTCAGGGCTTAAAACCGTCAGGTAAAGCTTTACAGCTGCCCATGCTAAAGGAACCGATATCAAAGTATAAGCAATATCTATACGGTCAAGCTTCTCAGGCCAAAATTTAAAGGTAATGACACCTTGATTGCGCAACATAACGCTAGGAATAATAAGAACCGCTGCAAACACCAGACCTAAACTCAAGAAATGCCCAGCGCTCAAGCTTGTGTTCACAGGAGAAAAGGTAAGTAAGCCTAAGGGGAAAGCAAGCGCTAGGTATTTTAAGCGCCGCTCAGCAGATTCATTTCTTAAGCTAAGCCCAAACATAATGACTGCAACAAGCCCAACAATAATTCTAAAACCCGAGGGTAAAAAAAGAACATTCCTATTAAAAGGAATGAGCATAACGGTAGCTACTAACAAACTTATAAGAGGCGTGAGGGGCGACTTAGGAACAAAAGAGGGTTTAGGAAAGATCTGAATCACAATCTAGCCATTTTAACGTCAGCTAGGTATGCTTAAAAGATGGCGACAGCACATATTAAGCTTAACTTACTAAATCACAACTTAAAACAAATAAGAACGCATTTAAAACCCAGCACGCAAATCTTAACTGCAGTCAAAGCAAACGCTTATGGTCACGGCTCAGTAGAAATTGCCAAACATCTAGAAAGTCAAAACATAAACTGGTTTGGTGTAGCCACCGCCAGTGAAGCCCTAACTTTACGTGAAAGCGGCATAAACGCCAATATTTTAATATTTGCACCCGAATACACAAAGCTAGAGAAGCTCATAGAAAATGACATTTCACTCTGCATAGCCGACCAGCACAGCCTAAACGCCATAACTCGAGTTACAACAAGCAAAAAAGCTCGAGTTCACCTTAAGCTTGATACGGGAATGGGGCGTTTGGGTTTGGGGCGCAAAGAAGCACTCGAGTTGGCCAAAACCATAGATGCTAATAAACGCTTAATATTTGAGGGCGTCTGGACGCACTTTGCTGCTTCAGATGATGAAGATAGAGCCTTCACTGAGTGCCAGTTAGAAGCTTTTCAGCTTTTCTTAGCTTCTTTACAGCAAGAAGGCATAGAAGCCAAGCTAAAACATGCCAGCAACTCAGCCGCAATCTTTGCTTATCCTGACGCGCAGTTTGACATTGTCAGACCTGGCATAGCTGTGTACGGCTACCACTCGAGTCCGTTTATAGCGAGTTTAGAACCTAATTTAGAACCAGCCTTAG
>CAYGTA010000416.1:0-4391 GCA_964352605.1 uncultured bacterium
TGCAGTGTTTTAAATGCCGAACTAGCTGAGTAAAAACGGATGGGCTAAGTCGATGTGTTAAAAATGAAAACTGCTATATAAAAACTGATTTGGTCTTTGGTACGTGTTAATTTGCAGTTCCATGAAACATTGCACCCTTGGCTGAGTTGGTTTGTTTTTACTCCCCCGGGTCGCACGAATGGTCTGATGGTGCAAGCATTCGTGGAAATGCTAAATAAATGCAAAATGGCTTAAACAAAACTAGCCAAGAACAATGCTGCTCTTGGCTAGTTAAAAATCATTAATGTAAACGCTTAGTTGCCTTCGATTTGTGAAGCGGCATTACCAAGAATGCTATCAACATCAGAATCGGCATTATCTAAAATTTGACTTAATGCGTCACCCATAGGACCCCAAACGTTACCCATTTCAGGAATGTTTGGCATGGGAACTGCATTGCTTAAAGCAGCTGCAAACCCAGCAATTGTAGGATCGTCAGAAACTTGAGCAGCGGCAGCATTTGAAGAAGGGATTTTTGCAGTTAGGTTCGCTAGAGATACTTGTGCAGCAGGACGTGTTAACCACTTAGCAAAGTTAGCACCATCAACCTTATTACTACTAAATTCATTCATAAGAATGCCTTGAACACCCATAAAGCCAGAAAAAGATTGACCACTAGCAGTTGCAGGTACAGGCAGGACTTCAAAGTTAATGCCTGCATCACGGTAGTTAGGTACAGCCCAAGGACCGTTATAAATCATTGCTAGAGCGCCATCAATAAAAAGGCCATCTGCTACACCATAATCAACACCCGTAGGTATAAGACCATAGTCATAACGAAAGGCTTTCATAATTTGAGCACCTGCAATAGAACCTTCATTGGCAAGACCTAAATCAGTTGCAACAAGACTATCGCTCGCGTCACGACCAAAAACGTAGCCACCATTAGAGTTCATCCAGATATAAGAAAAGTAAAAGTTACCAATATCATATAAGAAACCGTAAGTGTCATCTGTGGTTAAGCCTTGAGCAGCAGCAATCATGTCTTCAAAGGTTGCTGGTACTTCAGAAACAAGATCAGTATTAATAATTAAGGCAGGGCCCTCAACATACATAGGTAAGCCGAATAGTTTACCGTTAAAGGTAAAACCAAGTTGAGCTTGTGAATTAAGATCAGCCAAATAGTCAGCAGTAGCAAAACTAGACATATCAGCAAGAACACCACCCACAGCCATTTCGCCAATTTGATCATGCGGAATAGGCACAATTAAATCAGCAGCTTCACCCTCAGGTGCACTAAGCAACATTTTTTGCTTAATTTCACCCAGCTCAATTTTAACAATCTCAACAGGAACACCAAAAACACCCTCAAAGGCAGCTGCTTCACCCTGAAGCCACTCGAGTTCTATATCTCCGAAGTGTGTCCAAATGGTTATGCCTTGACCAAAAGCTATGCCGGATAGGGCGATTAGCGTTACGAGTGAGAAAAGAATCTTTTTCAAGATGTCTCCAATCTGCAAAATCTTTCCAAAGAGACGTGCAACAGCATGATGGCAACGAGCTGTTTATAAGGCGTGCTGGTTAGATTTGCTAAGGGTAGTTTACACTGAGTTCAAATGTCTGTCTAGCAGTTTGCTTTACATTAAATCTATAGTGACTATTTCATTAACCTTTTAGTCTTATGCAAACCTTACATAAAAAAACTAAAAAAAGATATGCTCATGTCATTTTAGTTTAAGAATACCTGACATTTTTACAAAATCTATTAGGGGTTTTGCTCACTAAGATTAGCTTGTTTAGGTTGAGCACTGATTTTTAAATTAGCTTTGTATTTAACAAGCTTTAAGACTCATAAATGAAGCTGTGACGAGTACCGCCAAAGCTAAGAAAAATTCGGGCATACTGACTAAAGAAGTTAATGCAAATAGATTAACTTGTTAAGAAGAACTGAGTTTTCGCGACATTGCTTGTTAGATAAAATCAATGCAAGTAAGATTTCTTCAAGAATAACCATGCTAAGCTAGATTAATACGTGGTTACTAAGAAACTAGGGATCTTACTCGAGTCTAATGAGTTAAATGAAAACTATATGTAGAGGATGTCATGATAAAACGTAAGCAAAAACCTAGCCCCTTAAGCCAAGAGAGCGTACACTTAGCTATGAAGGCTATAACTTACAGCTATCCCTCAGGTTTTAAGGTCTCTGTTAGTAGTGAATCAGTACAAACTTGGGGTTTTTGTTTAGATAATCGTGACAGTTCTTGGGAGGGTAGCCTTGAATAGATATGATGATCGAGCACGTTTAGTGTTCCACTTTGCAAGAGAAGAAGGCTCCAAACTAGGTCACGCTATGATTGGACCTGAGCATTTGCTCTTGGGCCTCATGCGTGAAGGTGGTACTGCCAGCAAAGTTTTAGCTGAGTTTGGTGCAACCTTAGAAGGCTTTCGTAGACAAGTTGAAGAAATGGTTGGCCGTGGCGACGGTTTACCTCGTAATGAAACTGCTGCCATTACACCAAGAGCACGTCGTGTTATGGAGCTTGCAGGTAGCGAAGCGCGCAGCTTAGGTAGTAATGTCATTGCAACGGAACACATTTTGCTAGGCATTATTAGAGAGGGTGACGGCGTTGCTTACCGCATCTTGCAACAACTCACGCGAGATGTTGATACGGTGCGCTGGCGTATTTTGGCTGCTGCTGACCCTAAAGCACAACAAGAAACAGTCAATACACCTTTTTTAGATGAGTATGCACGTGACTTAACCAAAGAAGCACGTGAAGGCAAACTTGACCCTGTAATTGGGCGCACCGAAGAAATTCGTCGTGTGATTCAAATTTTATCAAGACGTAGCAAAAATAACCCTGTACTTATTGGTGACCCTGGCGTTGGTAAAACAGCCATTGTTGAGGGCTTGGCGCAATCTATCGTAGAGGGTCGTGTACCCCCGAACTTACTTAACATACGGGTTTTATCGATTGACTTATCAAATATTGTTGCGGGAACCAAATACCGTGGTGAATTTGAAGAGCGTTTACGTCAAGTTATAGAAGAGCTTAAAAGTGCCAAAGTTGTTGCCTTTATAGATGAGTTGCACACCCTAGTGGGTGCAGGTGGCGCAGAAGGCACGCTAGATGCTGCTAATATTTTAAAACCACCTTTAAGCCGTGGTGAAGTGCAAGTTATAGGCGCAACTACCACAGGTGAGTACCATCGTTACATAGAAAAAGATGCCGCTTTAGAGCGCCGCTTTCAACCTGTGATTGTGCTTGAACCTGGCCCAGCAGAAGCTTTGCTTATTCTTGAAGGTTTAAAAGAACGCTACGAAGCGCACCATGGTGTGGTTATTCCGCAGAGCATATTAGAACTCTCTGTTCGTTTCGGAGAACGCAGCCTACCAGGACGTAACTTTCCTGACAAAGCTATTGACCTAATTGACGAAGCAGCTTCACGGACACGCCTAAACAAATCACTAGGCTTTCCTGTTCTAGAAGAAGAAGACGGAACTCCCGTTGTAAGCCGAGAAGACATAGAAGCTGTCATAAACTCATGGGGCGGCGTTTACATAGATGATCGTGATGACGAAAAACTAGCTACCATAGAACCTAATTTACAAAAACGTGTTGTTGGTCAAGATAACGCCATCTCTGCATTAGGCTCAGCCCTAAGACGCGCTCGAGTGGGCCTTGGGGGTCGTACTCGAGTGTCTGCATCCTTTTTGTTTGTTGGTCCTTCAGGTGTGGGTAAAACCTTTTTAGCTAAGCAGCTTGCGGTTGAACTTTTTGGTAGTGAGCGTTTCTTAATTCGTTTGGATATGTCTGAGTATCAAGAATCTCATGCGCTTTCTAAGCTTATTGGGTCTCCTCCTGGTTATGTGGGTCATGAGCAGGGTGGGCGTTTGACAGAAGCAGTGCGTCGTCAGCCTTTCTCTATTGTTTTGCTTGATGAAATTGAGAAGGCACACCCAGATATTTACAATACCTTTTTGCAAGTGATGGATGATGGTCGCTTAACAGATGGTCTTGGTCGTACGGTTGATTTCAAACGTGTCATTCTTATTATGACGAGTAATACAGGCTATAACACGGGTGGCATGCTTGGTTTTCAAGAAACCAATACGCATACCGAAATGCCGCTTAAGAATTTGTTTAGCCCTGAGTTTTTAGATCGCTTAGATGAAGTTATTCAGTTTACACCTCATGATGAAGCTGGCGTTATGCATATCATTAATCAAATGCTAGAAGATATTCGTGAAGAACTCTCACGACGCGATGTCAGTATTACCTTTACTGATGAAGTTGCTCATTTCTTGCTGGCGAAAACACCAGAAGGTAAAAGTGCAAGACCGCTGCGTACCGTTATTCGTGAGCATATTGAAGATCCTTTATCTTTAGAGCTGTTATCTAAAGGAAATG
>CAYGTA010000417.1:0-4369 GCA_964352605.1 uncultured bacterium
AAGTCGCGTCAGCTCAAGAGAAACAACCGAATATCGTCGTCATTTGGGGCGACGACATCGGCGAATCCAACATCAGCGCCTACAGTTTGGGACTGATGGGATACAAGACTCCCAATATCGATCGCATTGCTCGCGAAGGCATGATCTTCACGGACATGTACGCCGATCAAAGCTGCACGGCCGGAAGGTCATCGTTCATTACCGGCCAGTGCACCATCCGCACGGGGCTTAGCAAAGTTGGAATGCCGGGTGCTCCTCAGGGCTTGCAAGCAGCAGATGTCACGATCGCATCGCTTCTGAAGAACAAAGGGTATTCAACGGGTCAGTTCGGCAAGAACCACCTAGGTGACCGCAACGAATACCTGCCGACGCTGCATGGTTTCGACGAGTTCTACGGCAACCTGTATCACCTGAATGCGGAAGAAGAGCCTGAACAGGCCGACTACCCGAAGAATCCTCAGTTTCTGAAACGCTTCGGTCCTCGGGGCGTCCTCGATTGCAAGGCAACGGACGTGAACGATCCGACGGTAGATCCTCGCTTTGGTAAGGTCGGTAAGCAGACAATCAAAGACACCGGTCCATTGAACAAGAAACGTATGGAAACGATCGACGACGACGTTGCCAGCCGTGCCGTGGATTTTATTTCGCGTCAGGCGAAAGCAGGCAAGCCATTCTTCACATGGGTCAATTTCACGCACATGCATGCTCGGACTCACACAAAGCCAGAGAGTCTTGGTCAGGCCGGTGAAGCTCAGAGTTTCTACCATGACGCCATGATGGATCACGACAAAAATGTCGGGCAGGTTCTTGATGCAATCGATAAGCTAAATCTTGTCGACAACACGATTGTGATCTACAGCACCGACAACGGCCCGCATCGCAACACATGGCCTGACGCTGGCATGACCAAGTTTCGCAGCGAAAAAAACACTGGCTGGGAAGGCGCTTTCCGCGTGCCTCAGGTGGTGCGATGGCCAGGCAAGATTAAGCCGGGTTCAATCTGCAACGAAATCATGTCGCAGCTCGACTGGGCTCCCACGTTGCTTGCCGCTGCTGGAGATGCAGACGTCAAAGAAAAGCTGCTGAAGGGTTATGAAGTCAACGGAAGAAAGTACAAGAACCATCTGGATGGCTATAACTTTATGCCGTATTTGACCGGAGCTGCAGAAAAGGGACCTCGTACCGAGTTCTTCTACTTCTCGGACGACGGCGACTTGTTGGGGTTGCGATATGACAATTGGAAGGTGCATTTCATGGTTCAGGATCAGGACGGCACCCTGGAAATCTGGCAACGCGAGTTCAGAGGTCTTCGCCTTCCGTACATTTTCAATCTACGCACCGATCCGTACGAACATGCCAGAATCACCTCGAACACCTACTGGGACTGGGTGTTCGATCATGCGTGGATTCTGTACCCAATGGGAGATGTAGTCGGCCCATTCCTGAAGTCGTTTGAGGAATTTCCGCCTGTTCAAAAACCCGGATCGTTCACTGTCGGCAACGCTTTCGAACAGCTTCAGGCCGTACCGAACCAGTAACTGGCGATTCATTGACTGAAACCGAAGCGAGGCGTTTGAATGAAACGCCTCGCTTTTCACAGTGTCGCCTCAGACTTCATTTTCATTTGTTTTCGTTCACAGCAATACGCAGCGAAAAGGTTGTACAATGCATTCAAGTAGATTCCCAAGCCTCTTTGCGTTCAGCCTTTTCGTATTGATGACGCTGCCGCTCACAGCTCAGGATCGTGTGGGCAGCGTGCTGCCATTTCCTGCCACGCCCATGGACAGCGTTACGAAGCCACGGTTGCAGGATTCCACGATGAAGTGGCCTCAGCAACCACAGCGATTGCCTGCCGATGCACCGAACATCCTGATCGTGTTGCTGGATGACACGGGCTTTGGAGTTTCCGAAACATTCGGCGGCGAAGTGCATACGCCCACGTTTTCGAAGCTGGCCAACGAAGGACTACGTTACAACGCGTTCCACACGACTTCGATCTGTTCGCCCACGCGAGCCAGCTTGCTCACCGGACGGAATCACACGCGAGTCGGCTCGGGCACAATCGCTGAACGAGCCGTTGCGTTTGATGGTTACACGGGAGTGATTCCCAAGGAAGCGGCCACGATCGCTGAAGTCTTGAGACACTATGGTTATACGACGTCGGCGTTCGGCAAGTGGCATAATACGCCCGCCACGGAAACAACGTCCATCGGCCCGAAGGATCGCTGGCCAACCGGCTATGGTTTTGATCACTTCTATGGCTTTCTTGCCGGTGAAACGTCTCAGTGGGAACCTCGCCTCGTCAAGAACTACGACCACATCGAACCGCCCCACGACGAAACATATCACTTGACCGAAGACATGGTCGATCAAGCTTTAACTTGGCTGGACGATCGTCAGGCGTATGCACCGGATAAACCGTTTCTGATGTACTGGGCGCCGGGTGCCGTGCATGGCCCGCATCACATTTTTCCGAAATGGGCCGACAAGTACAAAGGCAAATTCGACGACGGTTGGGATGCGTATCGAACACGAGTTCACAAACGTCAGCTTGAAATGGGCATCATTCCGCCGGGAACGAAGCTTACCGATCGAGACGAAACTCTCGATTCCTGGGACAGCATTCCCGAAAGCCAGCGAGCCTTTCAGCGCCGGTTGATGGAAATCTACGCGGGATTCACAGAACACACCGATGCACAAGTTGGTCGACTCGTCGACGGGCTTCAGAATCGCGGCCTGAAAGACAATACGTTGATTTTGTATGTCTGGGGCGACAACGGATCCAGTTCTGAAGGCCAACATGGTTCCATCAGCGAACTGCTGGCTCAAAACAACATTCCCAACACCGTTGAACAACAACTGGCCGCGTTGGAACGCGTCGGTGGACTGGAAGCGCTTGGATCACCAAAGACAGACAACATGTATCACGCCGGCTGGGCGTGGGCCGGCAGTACGCCGTTCAAGGGCACTAAGCTGCTGGCGTCTTACTTCGGCGGCACACGCAATCCGATGGTGGTTTCGTGGCCAAAGAAGATCAAGCCGAGCACCGACGTTCGTTCACAGTTTCATCACGTGATCGATATCGCTCCGACGTTGTACGAGATCCTTGGCATTACGCCACCGAAAGTCGTCAACGGCCATCAGCAGATGCCCATCGATGGAACCAGCTTTGCATACACATTCAAAGACGGATCCGCTCCGCCTGCAAAGAAGGTGCAGTTCTTTGATAACAACGGCAGTCGAGCGATCTACAAGGACGGCTGGATGGCTTGCACGTTCGGGCCGTTTATTCCATGGGACACGCCGGCCTCATTGCCGCGAGTCGCCAAGTGGGACTCAGCCACCGACGAATGGGAGCTTTACAACCTGGCAGAAGATTTTTCGCAGAGCAACAATCTTGCCGCTACGATGCCAGAGAAGCTGGAAGAGCTCAAGCAGGAGTTCATGAAACTGGCGGAAGCGAACAAAGACTTCCCGATTGGAGCTGGCAACTGGTTGCGATTGCATCCCGAAGACCGCATTAAGACTTCGTACACCAGCTGGACTTTCACCAACAACACTCGCCGCATGCCAGAGTTCACTGCACCGGGGCTTGGCCGAGAAAGCAATCACGTGACGATCGACGTTGACGTACCCGACAAGGCCGATGGAGTCTTGTACGCCGTCGGAGGTTCCAGCGGCGGCCTCACGTTATACATGGACAAAGGCCATCTGGTTTATCTGTACAACATGCTAATCCTCGAACAGTACGAAGCACGCAGTAAACAGTCAATTGCCCCCGGCAAGCACAAAATCGAAGTCGTCACTACCATTGCCGGCCCGGGCAAACCCGGGACGGCAACAATGCTGGTCGATGGCGTGGAAGTCGGCAAGGCAGAACTGAAACAAACCGTTCCCGCAGCATTCACTGCCAGTGAAAGTTTCGATGTCGGGGCCGACCTGGGATCAACCGTATCGCTGGACTACATGGACAAACGACCGTTCGAATTCAACGGAACGATTGGCAGGATGACTGTCGAACTGCAGTCGCCTTAGCGATTTTGGATGGCGAAGTTTTTCGAAGGCAAACACCATGAAAAACCTTAGCAAGATGGCGGCAGCACTCGTGACGTGTTTGATCGAGTTACCGGCTGCAAACGCCCAAACTCAATTGCCGCAACCTGCCCCCTGCTGTCAAAGGCAAGGTCGCCGCGAATCATGACAGATCCACCCCCAACTAGCGGAGAGTAAAGAAACATTCATGAGAAACTTCATTCAGCGTTTGTTCGTAACTGCATCTGTATTGATAGCTGCTGTGGCGACCCCATGCTTTGCCCAGGACATCCTTCCGTTTCCACCAGCGCCGTCTGCGTCTCAGGCGGGAGTGACG
>CAYGTA010000418.1:0-4366 GCA_964352605.1 uncultured bacterium
GACGTAATCAACTCTGTAAGAGTTTATGAAGTACCTTTTCGGACTTGGTATAAGTGGATAGACAGAAAAAAGCAATGAGCAGAAAAAATACTTTCAAGCTTATTCAATTCCACATTATTTTTCTTACTTTGCTTCTATTAAACTAACATCTAGAAGCGTGCTTACATCTACCGAAGGTCTTACGACAAACTCAATTCGCAAACTATTCGGGTCACGCGAAGGTATTTCAACTATCGTTCCTAAAACCATACCCCGAGGAAAAAGGCCTCCCCTGCTACTTGTTTCAATGGTGTCACCCATTTGTATAGGTTCATCTTCAATGTAATTAACAACACGCACCAGACCGCCCGGCATGCCCACCGCTACACCTTGCCCACCTCGCTCACGCACCGTTACCCCCACCCGTGATTGTGGATCGGTAATAGCGCGAACATTACTACTTCTAGCACTCACATCAGTAACAATGCCCACCAGACCACCCGGCGCAGTCACAGGCATGTTCTCCTTAACTCCTTGAAGGCTACCTTTCGATAAGGTCAGCTCTTTAATGATATTTCCTGAACTCACCGTAGCAACAGGCGCACTAAGTAACGCCCCACTAGACTGCGTCTCTTGAACTAGAAGTAAAGCTCGAAGACGCTCGAGTTCTATTTCGAATTGTCTGTTTTGGGTTTCTAAGGCATCTAGTTGCATGCTGAGCGCATTGTTTTCAAGCCTTACATTGCGTCTATCTGCTGCACTTAAAGCAATGGTTCTGGTATTGCTTGCTAGGGTGTGAAAAATGCGTGTTGGTAATGCAACGCTACTACTTAAGGCAAAAGGTGGCTGCCCAATAAAGGCAACCAACACGAACGTTAGAAAGCCTAAGGCCAAAAAAACGTACCATGCCCTAAAAAAACTAGACAAGTGTGACTCCTAATTGCTCAGCAAGCTCAATGACTGTACAAAGACTTAAACCCACCACATTAAAGTAATCACCAGAAATAAAAGGTACGAGTGTAGAGCCGTAGCCCTGTATGGCGTATCCGCCTGCTTTATCTAAACCTTCACCCGTAGCAACAAAGCGTTCTATTTCAGCATCACTTAAAGCACGAAAACGCACTTCTGTTTCTTCCACATGGCTTTTCTCAACACCCTTTAAACTAAGGGTATGCCCTGTGTAAACAAAATGAGAACGACCGGCCAAACGCTCAATAAAGCGCTTATTTTCAGCTAAATCTTTCGGTTTGCCCAGCACATCATTGTCTAACACCACAACCGTATCAGCAGCAATAACCAAAGCCGCTTCATGTTGAAGCGACAAAGCTCGAGCTTTTTCTATGCTGAGTAGCTTTACGAGTTCTTGGGGTGTGGAGGCGCTGTAACTTTCTTCGTCGATATTGGCTGCCATGACTTCAAAGTTTAAGCCTATGCCTGCAAGGAGGTCTTTTCGTCTGGGGGATGCACTTGCCAGAATGATTCTTGGATGCTTCATCATTGCTTTCAGTTTAACCTAAGCGCTTTAGTGCTAACGTATGACTTTCACTACTCGTAGTTCACGTTAAACTTTAAGACATGAAACTAACTCAAGGTGATACCGCACCAGCATTTACGCTCCCTTCAACAGAAGGTAGTCTTTCTTTAAGTAGTACCTTAGGTCACTGGACTGTTATTTATTTTTACCCAAAAGATGATACCCCTGGTTGCACGACAGAAGCTTGTGATTTTAGGGATGCCCTACCCGGCATGAACGCGAAAATTATTGGTATTTCACCTGATGGTATAAGTTCACATGAGAATTTCAAAGAGAAGTACAGCTTGCCCTTTCCGCTTGCTGCTGATGAAGACCACGCGGTTGCAGAAGCTTACGGTGCATGGGGTGAAAAGAAAAACTATGGCAAAATTTACGAAGGGCTCATTCGCTCAACCTTTATCATTAACCCAGAAGGCAAAATTACTGATGCTCTCTACAATGTAAAAGCCACTGGTCATGCCGAGCGTATAAGAGCAAAACTCGAGGAACATCAGCAGTGAAAAATGACGTAAAAAGAAAGAAGCACAATCGTCTCAAGCAGCTTCCCATCGGTGTTATCTGTGGCTGACCTAGAAAACCTAAAAAAAGAAGCTGCCCTAAAAGCTTTAGAGCATGTGAGAAGCGGCATGTTTATAGGCTTAGGTTCCGGCAGCACCGCCAAGCACTTCATAGCTGAACTAGGTAACAAACTAGCTTCAGGCGAGCTAAGAAACATAACTGCCGTAGCAACATCAAAAGCAAGCGATGAACAAGCTCGAGCTCTTAAGATACCCATACTCGAGCTTAGCGGTCAAAGCTTAGATATAGCTATTGATGGCATGGACGAAGTTGACCCGAGCTTAAATGCAATTAAAGGTTTAGGGGGTGCACTAACTAGAGAAAAAATGGTTGAGTCTTGCACTGACTTTTTTATTTTGATTGGCGATGAAACCAAAACCGTGACTCACATTGGTGAAAAGGCACCCATCCCTGTAGAAGTTGTTCAGTTTGCATGGCAGTCAACCCAAGCAAAACTCAAAGCCTTAGGCACTAACCCTGTCTTACGCATGCAAAACAATGAAGCTTTTGTAACAGATAACGGTAACTACATTTTAGATTGCCATATTGAACCCCCACAAGATATTTATGCTTTAGCCAATGCGCTTGCCAATACACCCGGCGTTTTAGAGCACGGCTTATTTCTAGATATGGCGAAACTCGCTTATGTAGCCACCAAAGATGGTGTGCTCACCCTAAAGAAAGAAAGTTAAGCATGATTATTGCCGTTGGCATAGACGTAGCTAATTTGGAGCGTTTACGTGCCGTCTGGCAAAAACATCCTGAAAGATTCTTATATCGCCATTTCACAGCTGAAGAAATCAAATATGTACGCTCAAAAGCAAACCCGCTACAAAGCATAGGGGCACGCTTTAGTGCTAAAGAAGCCTTTCAGAAATGCTGGCGTGAAACCCACGGCTGGCAAGACGTATGGGTAGAAATGCAAGGCGTAAAACCCACCCTAAGATTCAGCGAAAAAATACAAGCCGAAATGGATAAAAACGGCTGGGTTGCCCACCTAAGCCTAACCCACGACAAAGACACCGCCGCTGCAGTCGTGATACTCGAGCAACGATAAATCTTGAATCTTCTTTTTGATTTAGATGGCACCCTTACTGACCCTCAAGAAGGCATTGTTGGCTCTATTCAGTATGCCCTTAAGAAATTTTCAATTGATTACAAAGATGATTTAACATGGTGTATTGGTCCACCGCTACAAGAAAGCTTTGCTCGCATTTTAAAGACATCAAATAAAGAAACGCTAGATACAGCGATTGTCTACTATAGAGAACGCTTTGCAACTACAGGTCTATTTGAAAACAAGGTTTATGAAGGCATTCCTGAACTTTTAGATACGCTTCAAGCTTCAGGGCACAGGCTTTTTATTGCAACTTCAAAACCAAAAGTTTTTGCTGATAAAATCTTAAAGCACTTTGACTTAGCTCATTTTTTTGAAAGTATCTACGGTAGTGAGTTAGATGGTACTCGCTCTAACAAAGCTGAGCTCATTAAGTATATTTTAGAAACAGAGCGCCTAGATGCAAAAGTTACTCTAATGATAGGTGACCGCAAGCACGACATTCTGGGAGCTCGAGCTAATGACTTGGTATCTATTGGGGTTGCTTGGGGTTACGGTAAAGATGCAGAGTTAAAGGATGCAGGTCTGAGCCATACTGCGTACTTACCTAAAGATATTTGGAGCATTGTTACAGCACTTTGTTGAAACGCTTAAGTAATGAAAAGAATTTTAGTTATTGGCACATCTGGTTCAGGCAAATCAACACTAGCAAAAACCTTAGCAAATAAACTCGAGCTTCCTTTTATTGCTACCGATAGGTTTTATTGGGATGCTGATTGGCAGCTTACACCTCAAGAGATATTTCAAGCTAATTTAAGAACTGTTTTGGCTCAAGATACTTGGGTTATGGATGGTAATTTTGTAGATGAGCGCTACTTAGTTTGGCAGCGTGCTGACACTATCATTTGGCTTGACATGCCTTATGCGTTAACTATGTCTCGAGTTTTGAAGCGTAATCTTTATTGGTTCCTAAGTCGCAAAGCCGTTTGGTCTGGCAATAAAATGACTTTAACTCGAGCTTGCTCTGGTTTTATTCATGCAAGTCGTTCTTATGGCATTAAGAAGAAGACTTACCCTATGTATTTGGCAGACTTTTCGCATCTTGAGGTTTTTAGCTTCTCCAAGCCTAAACAGCTTGAGTCTTGGCTGAAATCCATATAAATAGCTTAGTGCGAAATCTTAGCCAAATAAGGGATTACTTGAGGGTATGAGTTCTGCGGATTCAACTCTATCTAATC
>CAYGTA010000419.1:0-4357 GCA_964352605.1 uncultured bacterium
AAAACGTGCAGCCCTCAAAACCTTAGGGCTGCACGTTTTTGATTTAATAGTCTTACAAGTAACTTAAAGGATCAATCGGGCGTCCATTCTCGTGAATTTCAAAATGCAAATGAGGCCCTGTCGATAGGCCTGTGGAGCCAACGCGACCAATTACATCGCCCTGATTCACATACTCCCCTACACTTACTAGTAGCTTACTGTGATGCGCATACCACGATTCTGAGCCACCAGCATGACTAATCTTAATTAAATTACCGTACCCCCTAGGCGACCAGCCGGAGTAAGTGACGGTACCACTTCGAGCTGCAATAACTGCAGTGCCTGTAGGCGCAGCAACATCAATCGCAGAATGAAAGCTTGAGGTACCCATACCCAAATTACGACGACCAAAGTAACTGGTAATACGACCATGCACAGGCCAAACATAACGATTTTCTTCTTCACGCACCTTTGCCAAACGCTCGAGTGCTGCCACGGGCTTAAGGTCTGGTAAAAAGACCATCATGCCAGCACGAATAGCACTAGGGGTCTCTATGGCGTTTAATTCCAGAACTTCACCTACATTTAGATTATGTTTTTTAACCAAGTCAACAAGCTCTAAACCTTCATTTAGAGTGTGGACCGTACCCGACCTTGGTGGTATGAGTAACTCGAGTCCTACCGGTAATAAGTCTAAGGATGATATATCTTGGTTTGCTCCTACAATCGCTTCAACGCTTACGCTATAGTTACTTGCTATAGTTGATAGGGATTCACCTGAATGAATGCTATGTGTTCTAAAACTAGGTGGAGGCACTGGAGCAAATTCTGCTATACCGCCAGTAGCTTCTACTAATGGAATTTTGATAATGTCACCAGGGTGAAGCAACTCATCATTGAGTTGACTTTTTCGCATTATGGCATCGCTACTGATGTTATAAATGTTCGAGATGTAACCTATAGATTCGCCTGAAGCAATTGTTCTAATGGCGTATCCGCCTGCTTGGGCAGACGACAGAACTAAAATGAATAGAGCAACAAAGATATTATTTTTCATTTTTTGACACAAAAGTGCTTTTGCACTTCCTCCTTGTGAAAAGTACCAATATTTTCTTAGAGAAAAATGAGTAAATTAATTCATTCATGAGAAATTGTAATTTGACTCTCTAAAATGGCTTTTAGATGAAGTCAAACAAACTTATAAAGTCTAAGCCTTATCTATTACAAAATTATTATCTCACTATCTCTATATAAAGACATCAACCGTAAACAGTCTTTAGTTGGATTAAAAAACATAGCTTAAGGTATACACGACAATACTCTCTAGAGAGATAAAAAATAGATTAAATCGTTTTTATAATATGTCAGCAGAAAGCTCATGTTTAGCAGCGTAAGATTCTAAATAGGCAATAACATCTTTGGTAGAAGCACCAGGAGTAAATATTTTACCAACGCCTATTTCTGTAAGGCGTTCGATATCTTGCTCAGGCACAATTCCGCCACCAAAAACCAAAATATCCTCAGCATGCCGAGCTTTTAAGGCAAGCATAATCTCTTCAAAGTAATGCATATGTGCACCCGATAAAATAGATAACCCAATAGCGTTAACATCTTCTTGTATAGCGGCATTAACAATCATTTCAGATGTCTGTCGCAACCCAGTATAAATCACTTCCATACCAGCATCACGCAAAGCTCGAGCTATGATTTTGGCTCCTCTATCATGGCCATCTAGTCCAGGTTTGGCTATGAGTATCCGTAAGCTTGTATTCATAGTTGCTACTATACTCAATTTTTCAAAAACAATTCTTTGTGTCTATTTTCTAGCCTTAGACTTTACGCGTGAACTAGCACAATGGAAATTTATTAATTTAACGCAAGAAGCTGCTGCGAGATTACATTTTCAAACACTTCAAAAGGCTGTGCGCCAGGCAACGCCGTGGCAGTTACAGTACCATCTGCATTTAGTAAGCCAATAAAAAATGCTGGTGTGCCTCTAGCGCCTGCTTGTTGGCCAGCTTGAGTATCTGCAATGACTTCTTGACGATAGCGATTTTCTGCAACACAGCTAGCAAATTGACTTTGATCAACTTCAAATTCGAAAGCCAAACTCTCAACCTGCGCCACATTTTTTGTACCACTACCAGCATACAAAGCACTCACAAGATCAAGATAAACTTGGTCTCCTGCAATTTCTCTAACACATTCAGCTGCTGAGGCTGCTGCTAAGCTGACTTCACCACCCACGCCAATATAGTCGCGGTAAACATAGATCGCCTGCCCAGACCTTACATAATTATCAAGAATCAAACCTAATGTTTGAGTATGAAAGCGTGCGCAAAAAGGACAGTTAAAATCACTAAATTCAATAATGGCTAACTGAGCAGTTTCTTTATCACCAATAAATGCATCATCATCAATACTCACAGTAGCTGCAACAGGCTCAGCCGGTGCCGCTGCTGCAGGTGGTGGCGCCTCACCTCTTTGCAACGCCATAATGGCTTCAATCGTAGCCTGAGGTAAGTTAGGCAAGCTCGCCTCAACCGTATTTAAACCAAGCTCGAGTTTGCTTAATCGTTGGTTAATGTTCCAGTAACTCAGGAGCACTGCTGCTAACACAGCAAACAATAAAAGTATTGTTAAGGTACTTCGACTATTTTCTGATTGAACTGCCACCTGGGGTTCTTGTGGGCTTGCTTCACTGTCATTTTGTGTACCCATTGAGGTTTGCTCAACAGCATTTGAGTTAGAGGATTCTTCATTCATAGCTCTAGCTTAACGTGTTTCTCAAAACTAGGTATGAATTAATACTGCTTTGGCTTCTAAAAAATCTTTAGTTTAGTTACCATTTAGGCTGATGGGTTTAAAGCTTGTTTGTTTGCCCTTTTAATAATGAGTGCCATAATGCCACCCAAAATGGCTAAGGCACCTGCAAAATAGAAAGCCAAGACATAATCTCCAAAATTATCTTTTGCTAAGCCAGCTATCCAAGCAGCCATTGCAGCCCCAATTTGATGTGCCGCAAATATCCAACCATAGACAATAGCTACATTTTTTCTTCCAAAGGTATCTGCCGCTAAGGCTATGGTTGGTGGAACGGTAGCTATATAATCTAGGCCAAACAAAATGGCAAAGGCAACCAAACCAAGGTAATCATGAATAAAAGGCAAAAACAGTAAACTTAGGCCTCTGAAACCATAATAGATGAGGAGTAGTTTTCGTGGATCAAACCTGTCAGTCAGCCAACCAGAAGCTATGGTACCCATAAAATTAAAAGCGCCCATAAGGGCTAACGTATTTGCAGCTGTTAATTGCGAAAATCCATGATCAACTGCGTGTGGAATAAAGTGCTGACCAACCAGCCCAGTACTTGTAGCGCCACAAATGTAAAAGGTTACCGCCAGCAGCCAAAAATCTGGCGATCTCAAGGCTGTTTGCATAATTTTGGGATCTGCCTTGGGTTTTTCTTTCGTACTATCTTCCACATCGCCTAAAGCTCTCAAACCAAGCTGTTCAGGTTCATCTCGCATGAATAAAAAGACAGGAAGTATTAAGAAAAGGGCAAGGCCTGCCAGTATTACAGCAGCAGTACGCCAGCCTACAGCACCAGCCCACGCAGTTAGTAGTGGAAAGAAGATAAGCTGCCCCGCAGAAACCGCAGCACCCATGATACCAACAACCAAACCCCTATGTTTTATGAACCAGCGATTAGCAACCGTTGCACCTAAAACACTCGCAACAAGCCCTGTAGCCAAACCAGAAAAAAACCCAAAAAATAAGACGAGTTGCCACAAAGACTGCACCAGACTTGAGACAAACAAACTTGTCGAGCTTAAACCAATACTCAAAATAACAACGGTTCTGATACCATAGCGGTTCATAAGACGACCAGAAATAGGACCTGAAAAGCCGTAAACAATCAAACCAATGGCTGCAGCAAAAGATAAGCTAGCGGTAGACCAGCCAAGATCATTTTGCATAGGTACAAGCCATGCGCCTGGTGCAGATCGAATACCTGCTGTAATCATAAGAACAGGAACCGTTACCGCTACAACAATCCAACCGTAAAAAAGCTTCTGATTTGGCATTGTGCAAGCTTAACAAAAAGTAGCTCGATACCAACAATATTAACCCGTTTAGGAACTAAAGCAGCTTTCAAGTAAACCACTACAACAACTTGCAGTTCCATGAAACATTGCAGCCTTGGCTGAGTTGCTTTGTTTTTACTCCCCCGGGTCGCACGAATGGTCTGATGGTGCAACCATTCGTGGAAATGCTAAACCTAGTACATCTGTTTTTACTCAGCTAGTTCGGCATTTAAACCTAGCTAAGCGTTTTAAATGCAAAAGGCGACACAAACATCGCCTTGATTTCCAAC
>CAYGTA010000420.1:0-4350 GCA_964352605.1 uncultured bacterium
AATAAAAACAACAAAGAAGCCCTGGTGATCATAGGCTTACCTCCTAATATCTTTTTGTTTAAACCTAGATTACAAGAATTATGTCAGTAAAAAATAAGCTATCTGTGATATGAAAACTCAAGAAGCAGTGTACCTATGACTTTATATATAAACGTTACACTCGACTGGGTTCACGCATTTTTGACTTGAGATCCTCACAGGATTACAGGTATTTCAAGCTATAAACTCGAGCAAAAAGACAATTTACCAATGACGAATGGTTGGTATTAGCTGCTAAACAAACGTAGTTCCTGCTTAAAAAGCATGACCCGTTTTGAATGAGTCTTGATTTTTGTATAAATAATCGATCTTGACCTTCGAAGCGGTAATGATACCCTTTCCCCGCTCATCTCAGGTCAGGATTGTGTCAGTGACAGTATGATGACATTGGCTTGATATAAATTTGCGTGCTTACACGTAAAGCGTTAAGGCGATATAACTTTAGTGCATACCTCTATATTTTACCGGCTCTTTTTTTCTTAGCTGTTTTTATCCTATGGCCAACCATATACTCCCTCATTTTGAGTGTACAAAAGTGGGATTTTTTAAGTGAAACAAGACCCTATATAGGCACACAAAATTACCAAGATTTATTTCTAAGTAGTGAATTTCTAAATTCACTAGAAGTTACTCTTTTATTTGTACTCATTAGTGTACCTATTCGTATGGCATTTGCCTTAGGGTTAGCACATTTAGTTTTAGCAGAAAGCAAATTAAATCGATTTTTACGTGCCGTGTACTTTTTACCAGTTGTTAGCTCGAGTGTTGCGATTGCTTTGGTTTGGCGATGGTTATTCAATACTGATGCAGGTTTGGTCAATGCATTAATTCGTGCCTTTGGTGGTGCGGGTGTACCTTGGTTAATAAGTCCTACATCAGCTCTTTTTGCCGTCATCATCGTAAGTATTTGGCAACAACTTGGTTACGACATTGTGCTTTTTATAGCTGGCCTACAAGCCATTCCAAAAGATTTTATTGATGCTGCGCGTATGGATGGCGCTCAATCATGGCATATCTTTAGGTTTATAACATGGCCTTTACTAAGTCCTACAACTTTCTTTATCATGGTCATTTCTATCATTGGATCTTTTCAGGTTTTCTCAGTTGTTAATGTTATGACTGGCGGTGGCCCAGCCCTTGGAACCGATGTTCTTGTACATCTGCTTTACCGCCGCGCTTTCATCTTTTTTGATATTGGGCGTGCCTCTGCTTTATCTGTTGTTCTACTTATTTTTCTTCTTGCTTTAACCTTTATTCAATTCAGAATTGTCGGCAAACGAGTACATTATGGCTAATATCTTTAGTGGCTCTATTTCACATCAAAATCAAAAGAAAACAAAACGATTTTCGCTACGCACATTTTTCTCTACCAGCTTGGCTATTTTTGCTGGTTTCGTCATTGCTGTACCTTTTTTAATAACCTTAAGCACATCTCTTATGACTATGAGGGAAGCGTTTAGTTTTCCACCTAAATTAATACCCAGCTCAATTAATGTAAGTAACTATCTGCTCGCTTGGACGGGAGCACCTTTTGCTAGATATTTTTTTAACTCACTCGTTGTATCAACTAGCATTACCTTAACGCAAAGTGTCACAAGTATTTTGGCAGCTTACGCTTTTGCACGACTAAGCTTTCCTGGACGTAACTTTTTCTTTGCATTATTTTTAGCAACCCTTATGATTCCAAGCTATGTGGTTCTTATTCCTAATTATCTAACGCTTTCTCGATTTAATCTTATCAATACCTATTGGGCACTCATTTTGCCCTTTATTGCTAGCGGCTTTAGTGTTTTTTTAATTCGTCAGCATTTTAAAAGCATCCCTAAAGATCTTGAGGATGCAGCCATGATAGATGGTGCAAATCACTGGATCATTTTATGGCGAATCTTTGTCCCTTTAGCAAAAGCCTCTATTGCAACGGCTGCACTATTTACCTTTTTAGGTGAATGGAACGCTTACTTGTGGCCCCTTATTGTTACCGATACTGACAGCATGAGAACTGTACAAATTGGTTTGGCTAGTTTTCAGGCTGTAAGTGAAGAAGAAGGTCTAACGAATTGGCCTGTCATGTTGGCCGCAAGTGTCATTGTACTCATTCCGACACTCATTGCCTTTGCCTTAGCAGAAAAGCAATTGGTTAAAGGCGTCACATTGTCTGGCCTTAAAGGATAAGTCTTTAAATATTGGTCTAATGCATCTTTGAGATGCTGGTAAGACAAAATTTAGTTGTGAGGTAAAAAAATGAAGAAGATCGTTGCATTTTTACTCTTAGGGTTAAGTTTAAGCATGGCTCAAACAACTGTGACCTTTTGGTCATCTATTGACAGTGAACCCATTCAAAAACTTATTGCAGATTTTAATGCTGAACATGCAGATATTAATGTCGAACTTGTAAATGCAGGTAGTTACAACGACATGATTACCCGCATGCAAGCAGCCGTTGTTTCAAGACGCCTACCTGACGTTGTGATGCTTGAAATTACACGTTACGGTATTTTTGCTGACCGTGGTGTTTTAGAGCCACTAACTACCTTTCTTACTGATGCAAGCTTTAATCAAGATGACCTAATTCCGGGTATACGTGAAGCAACCCTTTATAAAGGTACACCTTATGTGATTCCTTTTAACAATTCAGTTCCTGTCATGTACTTCAATCGCGACCTTCTTGCCGAAGCAGGTTTTGATGCAGCACCAACTAGCTGGGATGAACTGCTTGAGTATGCACAAGCCTTAACCATCCGTGATTCCAATGGCAATGTAAGCCAATGGGGTGTTACCGCACCACCTCAATGGGTAAGGCATGCTTTTGTAAAACAGAATCTAGGTGACTGGATGAATGAAGACTTAACAGAGTATATCCTTAACCAACCTGAAGCTGTAGAAGCCTACCAGTATCTCTATGATCTTATTTACACCCACGAAGTTGCAAACCCTGAAGCTTCAACAGATGCAAATGATGATATTGCTAGACCAGCCTTTACCTCTGGACAGACCGCTATTTATTTTGGTTCAACTGGTAGTCTGGGTGGCATAGCAAACGCAGCAGAGTTTGATCTGGGCGTTGCACCCCTACCTTGTAATAAGGCGTGCGCTGCTCCTATTGGTGGCGCTACTTTAGGAATTATTGCCGATATTTCAGATCAGCAAAAAGAAGCAGCTTGGACTTTTTTGAGTTGGATGACCAAAACACAAAACAACGCTTTCTGGCACACCCAAACAGGCTACATGCCAATTCGCTTAAGCACCTTAGCAGACCAAACATCACAAGAATTCTACGCTGAAAATCCAAACTTTAAAGTTGCCATAGACCAATTTCAAGCTGTAAGTTTTCCACGCCCACGCCCACCTGCTATGCCAGCAATTAGAGAACTCGAGTTAACCACATGGGAAGAAATTGTTACCAATTCTAAAACTGTACAAGAAGCCCTTGATGATTTAAGTCGTGAAGCTAATATCTTACTAAGTAATAATTAGCTTAAGTCATTTTTCGAGGAGGTGCATTTCAGGCCTCCTCTTTTAGTTTGGAGCTAGCATGTTTAAATTATTCGCTCATCGTGGTGCGTCAGCTGATGCAGCTGACAACAGCTTTGAAGCTTTTGAACTAGCCATTGAACAAGGTTCAGATTTTATAGAAACGGATGTACGGCAAACCGCTGATGGTGTCTTAATACTCGAGCATGACCCTAGCATTGAGGGTTTAGAGGTTCCTTATCACACATTTGCCAAGCTTAAAGAAAAAAAGCCTCATTTATTAACAGTAGCTGAAACGATAAAAGCTTTTGGAGAGCGAATTCCTTTTTGTTTTGAGTTTAAACAAGCAGGTCTTGAGCACACGCTTATTTACCTGCTAAAAGATTTACTACCAGAGGACATGTGGCGTACTACGGAATTTAGTTCTTTCAATATAGCTAGTGCTGTGGCTGCTTCTAAACTTCTAAAAGCTTTAGGCCAAACCAATCAAGTTGGCTTTCTAACTCGCCAATGGGATGCTGATAGTATAGCTTTATGCCAAGATTTAGGGTTAAATCAAATTTGCCCAAGAGCCCAATCTGTTCTTGATCAACCTGAATTTCTTGAACATGCTAAGAACGCAAGTCTGAATGTACGTGTTTGGTTAATAGAAACACCTGAACTAACAAAAGCCTTAAATGAGTTAATGGTTTACGGAGGAACAGTAAACTTTCCGAGGGCAGCAAGGGCAAACCTTTAGAAATTTCACAAAAAAACAAGAGGCTATGTTATAGCTAAAGCTTTATAGATTGCACGATCTACTCTTTTGGGTAAATCGTTCAATTGTTTTTTGCGAAACTT
>CAYGTA010000421.1:0-4347 GCA_964352605.1 uncultured bacterium
TATCAGGTTCACAATCGAGAAAAATGACAACTTTACTTTTTATACCAAGTCCGATCATACGCTTACTAAACTCTAAAGAGATTTATACGCTCCTAAGCGGACTTGGTATTGGTTTCAACGGTCCAAGACCGCGTTTAGTTCTTTAAGGAACTAGACGGAAATGGTATTAGGCAGCTAGACAATATCCCAACTTAAACTCGAGCCTTCTATGCCTTTGCTTACGCTCAAGCGTGCTGGTAAGCGCTCAGTCAGTGCAGTCACGTGAGTTATAACGCCAACCATTCGTCCTTCTTTGGTTAGGTTTTCAAGTACTTGAGCTACGGAGTCCAGCGTAATTGCGTCTAGCGTTCCGAAGCCTTCATCTAAAAAGAGTGCCCCTAAGGCATGATTGCCCGCTATGGTGTCAGACAGGGCCAATGCTAACGCTAAGCTAGTTATGAAGGTTTCACCGCCTGAGAGCGTCTTAACGTTTCTTATATCATCGGTATTCCAAGCATCAATAACTTGATAATCGCCATCTACCAGCCTTAGATTATAGCGACCATCTGTAACATCCCTTAAAATATGTGAAGCACGCACCGCAAGTTTTGCCTGCACTTGTGACAACAAGAATTCTTGAAATTCGTTCCCTCGTAAGTCAAGACTAAGCTGCCTGTAAGTGTCAAAGATTTTTTGATGCTCAGCCCGTTCTTTTTGCAGTACTTTGGCACGCTCGAGTTGTTCACTCATGGTTTTGAGTTCATTTTCTAAGCGGCCCTGCATGGTTTGCTTTTCAGCACTTTGGTGTTTGTTATCCTTTTCTTCTTGTTTCAGAGTTTCGTACTGCTCTTGGCTAAAGCTAGAGCCCGATAATTTAGCTTGCAACTCAACATGGCGCCTTTCAGAAGCTTCTTTCTGAGAAGCAAAATGAGTCTGCTCAAGCTCGAGTGTTTTTATAGTTTGTTCACTTAACAGAGCTTCCTTGGCTTGTTCTTTGCTTGTAAAATTCGCATTTTTTAGCGATGCCTCAACTAAGCTAAGAATTTCTTTTAAATCTGCTTGATTATCAACACCTTGTTTCTCTAAATGATCAGCTTTTGATTCACTAGCTTGCAAGGCTTGGCTTGCCTCTTGCACTGCCTTTTCTACCTGCTTTAAGGCACGCTCGAGTGTTTCTTTTTCTTTTTGGTAACGTTGCTCCGCTTGGTTGGGGTCTTGCCCATCGGTTTTGTCTTTTATGCTTTGCGCTAAAGCGGCTAGTAAAGCTTGTTTTTGAAGGTCTAGGCTTTCATTAGCCTCTTGGTAACTTGTAACATTAAGGTCTTTTCTTTGCTGTTCAACAAGCTGACTCAATGCTTTTGAGTTTTGTTCTTGTAAAGCTAGCGCTTCTTGTTTGTCTTTATAACGGTCTTGCTCTAGCTCGAGTTTGTTTTGACTTGCTTTGTATAACTCAATCGTTTTGTCGAGCTTTTCTTGCGTTTGGTCTTGATTGGTTTTGAGTTGACTCAAAGCTACTTCGTTAGATGTAGGTAATTCGTTTATGATTTGCTCACACACAGGACAAGCGTCACCTTCATGCAAGTGTGCACGCAAAGCAACAGCACGATTAGCCATTTCAGCATCCTGATAAGCTTTTTTATGCTCTTCTAACTGAGCTCGAGTTTCTTTTCCTTGTTGTATTAAGTTATTAGTTTCTTCGTTATATTTTTTAATGGAGGTTTCAAGTTTTTTGAGCACCGCTTGGCTTTGTTTTAACTCTTCAGTTTGCTTATTTAAGTTTGCTTCATTTTGTTTTAGCAGGGGCAATTGCGAACGTTTTGCTTGCAGGTCACTCCAAGCTTCTTCGCTGTACTCAAGGGTCTTACTGTTACTGGCTAACCCTAAATGTCCTCCTTTTGCTTTTAGCTGTGACATTAGGGGAGCTACGGCTGCTAGTTCAAGTATCTTTTTGTTTAAAAGAGGCAGCTGCTTGTTTGCCTCTTCAGTTTGTTTTTCTAGCTCTTCTTGAACCATTTGTTTTTGCATCTTTTGTTTCTCTAAGTTTAACTTAAGCTCATTTAGCTGCTCTTGACTACTCTTTAGCCTTAGTTCTAACCGCTCTGCCTGATCTAACTGCGGGGCTATAAGTTGGGCTTTACGAGCATGTTCTAACTTAACTTTATTTAGCTTTATTTGTTCAGATTGTTGACCTAAACGCTCGAGTGTTTGCTCTAATTTTTGTTGTTCTTCTAAAAGTTCTTTTGTTGCCTCTAGGCTTTTGAGTTCTTGATTTAAGTCCGTTTGTCTTTTTAGTAGTTTTTTAAGCTCTGTTTGACATACCTTAAGTTGCTCCTCTAAGTCAGTTCGTTTTTCTGGTGTTGCACCATAAAAATCTTGCTCGAGTCTTTCGCTTATATTTTTTTGTTTTAGGTCCGCTTCTCTTGCTAAACGCCCTGCTTCTTTTTGCATGGCTTCTACTTTGTCTAAGCCAAGTAAGTTAATGAGTAAGTTTCGGCGCTTACTGCTGTCTCCTTTTAAGAACTCATCAAATGCGCCTTGGGGTAACAGTACAGAGCGGGTAAAACCATCGTAATCTAAACCGACTATGGCTGCTAGTTTTGCGTCGGCTTCTTTTAGTTTTTCGCTTTCGGAGAGTTGTTTGTAGCTGGCGTCTGGTTGCAAAATTTCAATACGAGTGTTCCGGTCAACCTTGCCACTTGGTTTTTTGTCTGCCGTGCGCGTAACCCTGTAGCTACCTTGCGCTGTTGAGAAAGCAAGGCTTACATACATTTGGCTTACACCAGGGCTTAAAAGCACATCTAATCCTTTGCTACCCAAGCGGGCTGTTTGCCCATAAAGTGCGTAAGTTAGCGCATCCAGTAAGGTGCTTTTACCTGAACCTGTCGGGCCAGAAATAGCAAACAGCTCTAAATTAGAAAAATCAACCACAGTTAAAGTCTTAAAGCAAGTAAAGCCAGAAAGCTCGAGTCTTTGGGGGGTCATAAACTTAGCTCTTCTTGATTTATGTAAAGTGTTTCGAAAGCTTCTTTTAGGTTTTCGGGTAGTTCTTTGGCTTTTTGGTCAAGATAATAATGTGCGTAGGCATCGATAAGGCTCATTTTTTCTAAATCAACCCCTACCTCTTTTACAATTTCTTGTTCACTTAATTCCACTTCTACTGATAAGACATGAGGGTAATCTTTTTTTATGCGGTCTTTAAGGCCTGGTTTGGGCTGCTCGAGTTTGAGTTTGAGTTTCACCCAGCCGTTAAAGCTTGCCACTTCATCTAGCTTGCGATCAAGGGAATCAAGGTTTAGTGAAAAGCGTTTAAGTTGTTTGCCTTGCGTTAGTTTTCTAGCTTCAATAAGTTCTGTGGGTTTACCTGCTTTAGCTTCTACTATGTAGACAAATTTTTCGTCACCTTGTTCACCAAAGTCAAGCTGCAAGATACTCCCTGAGTAACGCCCTGCATTTTCAGCAAAGCCTTCTATGGCTTGTGATTTATGAATATGTCCTAAAGCCACGTAATTCACGGCTTCTGGTAGTACGTCAGCACTAAGCGCATAGGTATCTGTCGAGTGAAAAATATATTCTGATTGAGACAGGGTTGCACCGTTCATAGTGGTGTGCATAAGCATAAGGTTGACCGTGTCACTAGAAAATGTCTTAGTTAAATTCTGAATAAGCGCGTACATGCCTTGCTGGTATTTTTCTAACCACTGCCCAGGGTCAGACTCGAGTAATTCTGCTACTTTGACTATTCTGCGTTCACTTACAAAGGGTAGCGCTGCAATGCGCGCGGTCTCTCCTGCTATTGGTATATCAAAAACACCCCCTTGGTTTGATACCCGAGGGTGTCCTATTACGGTTACTTTGGCTAGCCCTAGTAGTCTTGCTACTGCGTCTAGGCGTGAAGGTGAGTCGTGGTTTCCTGCTATGACTATGCTGGGTATACCTGCTTCGGCTATGTCTTTAAAAAAAGCATAAACTGCTGCTTCTGCGTCTGCACTGGGGTTCTTTGAGTCATAAATGTCGCCTGCGACCAACACCAAGTCAACTGCTTGCTCTTTGGCTACTTCTGCTATTTCTTGTAGAACCTCAGTAATTTCTGTGGTTCGTTCTATTCCGTGTAAGCTTCGGCCTGCGTGCCAGTCTGCCGTGTGTAGTATCTTCACGTCTTCACTTTACCGTTTTTGTTTATGGATAGGCGTTGCTTGGCGCTTATCACTAAAGCCTCATGTCTAAAATTTAACCAGAATTGCCTTCAATCCAAAGCTTACAATTGTATTTCCAGGAAAGGTTGTACCAAAACAGCTTTTGACTTTAGGCTCTCTTATTAGGCTCCCTTAATAAGGGAGCTGTCCCTTTGGGACTGTTGCGACCCAAGGG
>CAYGTA010000422.1:0-4342 GCA_964352605.1 uncultured bacterium
GAGTACGCTCTGACTCACTCAGTCTTATGACACGATTAAATCAGTTTAGTATAAGCTGCAGGTAATAGATTTTTGCTAGACCAGCTAGTCTCAGTAAAGCTATCATTTCAGATAGTTCGAGCAAAGAGTTTAGCCTTACTTATTTGTATTGATTTCAAGAATTAAAAATCACAAAAAACTATTGAGTTAATTAAAGATTATTGTGACCGCGATTTACTAATACCAAGCCGCTAAAAACATAATAGCAATACCTTTAGGAGCGAAAGTATTGCTATTATGTTTAAGTCTTTTATGCTTGTATAACGCAGTTTTCAGTACCTTGATCGTTAGGCGTGGTGTAATCAGCTTCAGTATCATTCATGAAGTTAAGTTCACCCGCTTGCTCTAAAACATAACGAAACTCATAGTTTTGACCAGGCTCTACTTCTTGAATAAGTTTCCACTTACCATTCTTAAGCTGCTCAAACGGTGTGGGTGACCAGTCATTAAAGTCAGCAATAAGCATGACTTTATCAGCTTCAACATCAGCTGCAAGCTCAAAAGTTAGTTTAGTAGTGTTACGACTTTTAACAAATTGCTTTTTAATCATTTTCTTCCACCTTAAATTATAAAAGTACGTGTTTTTGTTTACTGTTAATTGATGATTATTTATGAATGAAATTAAGCTTAAAGATTTATGTTGCTTAGATTTACAAGAGGGAGAACTTAAGCGTCATGTTTTGCATCAACCTAATAAACAAGAACACTAAGATTTATTTTAAGAACTGAGTATTGAAATACCGTTCTTAAGCATGAATTCTAAAGACTATCCCTCACAATGTCAAGGGCGATTGTCCTTACAACTGTAAGAATTAAATAAGCTCGAGTTCTTGTTGTAACTTGCTGGTTAACTGAGGTTCTTTGTTCCCTAAGTAAAGATTAACCCCTGTTTTAATACCAAACTGCTCTAAATAAAGAGCAGGTTCTACTGTAATAATTAAACCAGATTGCAGCAAGCGGCTATCGGGAGTTTCAAAATCATCTAGAAAAACGGCGTTGCCTTGAAGCTCTTGACTACCTAAGCTATAGCCGGTACGTCGAGAGAAAGCGTTAGCGTAGCCTTTTTCATTTAAAAACTGTCTGGCACATCTATCTATTTCCGCACCACTGGCCTGCCTAGCTTCACGGTAAGCTTGCTGAATAGCCCTTAGCGCCTTCAGTCTTGCTTCTTTAAGCACATCCCAAAGTTTAAAAAATTGCACGCTAGGCTCACCATAAACACCCATCCAAGTCATACTTGCATAAGGCGCATCAGAGCGAGAAGCTTTAGCGTTAAGACTAATCATAATGACATCACCCCTACTTAAAATGCCATCATGACGCATATCATTTTGATAATTCGCCTCACTCGAGTGCTTGCCAAAGGCAACGGTTGCAGGTTTAGCAGTTTTTAGATTATGCGCTTGCAGGTAATTATGAATTGCGGTTTGTACATCACTTTCTTTAAGTCCTTTGTGCATGGGTGCATGTAAACTAATGTAGTCAAAGGCAATATCTTTAGCTACCGTTAAGTGCTGAGCAGCACGCTTATGAGCAGCTAGTTGCTCTTTTGTGACTCGGTCATAGTCAGCTAACAAAGTTGCTGAACTTACAATCTGAAGCCCTAAACTTCTTAAGCTATCCATTGTGCCTGCATCTACATAAGATAAAGAAGGGAGGCTTTGAGAGTACTCTAAAGCCACAGGGTCCTTAGGTAACAATGCTGTCAGGTTTTTTATTAAACTCTCTTGACTACTATAGGTACGAATATTCATATGCATAGTAGGTAAAAGGCTTTGATCGGTTGTGTGCACAAGCAAGCTAGCACGACCCTCTTGTGGTACCAAACAAAACACCCTGCTCTGCATATTTTCAAGCTGCAAAAAACGCTGAGCAACAGGGTTCTGCCCTTGGAAATCATAAATAAGCCAAGCAGCAATACCCTCCTCTTTAAGCTTAATTTGAGCACGCTCGAGCCAGTTGGTATTCGTTTCACTGGGCGTTAGGCTTTGTAGCTTAGTCATCATGATCACATGAGTCTAAACGAACTTAGAAGCTATCACCATGAATAATTCAGCTTATGCTTTTAAGGTTTGCGTTATACGCTGCCAACTCAACTCGTCAAGCTGCACACCTTGATTAAGTAAAACAACAGCATCTTCAAGATCAGCACCCACTTCAGTATAAAAAGTCTTAAACGCCTCTCTTTCCGCTTCTGCTAACTGCCCCCACTCGAGTGCTTTGAATTCGCAGAATTGTTGGTTGGGTATGGGTACGAGTAAATCTTCAGGAATTTCACCTTTTAAGGAGTGAAAAGAAAAGGTAGCACTTAATTTTAAGGCTTCTTCTAAATTAATGCAGGGCTTCACCCTTGAATTTTAGCAGGGCTTTTGTAAGGGTTTCGTAAGCTTTCTTCCTTATAATTAATAACTAAGGAGTCAGGTGGCGAGCTTGGCTTGTGTCAAAAAAGCAAACCTTAGGTTGCTTTAAGAAAGGGCTAATGATGTTGAGAATCTTAAGCATAAACTATGAAATTCTTCACATAAGTGAATCCCGTGACGCTTGCACAAACCCCTATTCGCAGCACACCTATACTTAAATTATGATGACCACCATTATCACAGGCGCTACCATACTGGTTCTCTTAGGCTATATCTTTGCTAGCTTTGATGACTTCATTTTTGATCTTATTTATATCTTCCGTTATAAAAAACTAAAACCCCGCACCATTGTACCTTCAAGTATCGAGTCGGATGAAGCAAAACATTTAGCTATCATGATTCCGGCTTACGGCGAAGCAGGTGTAGTTGGACCCATGATTAAATCAACTTTAGAGTTATCTAGTTACCCTAACTCGCGTGTGACTTTCTTTGTGGGTGTTTACCCTAATGATACTGCGACAGTTGAAGAAGTCTACGCATTATCTAAAGAGCACCCAAATGTTCACTGTGTGGTTAACTCAAAAGCTGGCCCGACCAATAAAAGCCAAAACCTCAATGAGGTTATTAAGTACATAAAGTTGCATGAGCAACAAGTCGCTAAGCGTTTTTCAGCCATCGCGGTTCATGATGCTGAAGATGTCATTCATCCTTATACCTTTAAACTTTATAACACCTTGCTAAATAAGCATGCGGTTGTGCAACTTCCTGTCTTTGCACTTTTTCCTAAAGTCAACTTCTGGCAGCGCCTCATAACGGGTACGTATATTGATGAATTTGCTGAGCACCACTTGCATCATGTGCCTATTCGTGAACACTTAGGCATGTTTGTACCAAGCGCAGGTACAGGCTTCGCAATTCGTCGTGATGTGGTTGACCGCATGACCGAACAAGGCCCTTTATTTAACGAACAGTCACTCACTGAAGATTACGAAATGGCCTTAAGAATGTGGCAACTAGGCATTAAAGTTCATTTTCATGTGCAGCAAGTGCAACGCATAGATGAAAAAGGCAAAATCAAGAAAGACTTCATTGCCGTTCGTGAGTACTTTCCTAGCGATATACCTGCAGCCATTAAACAAAAAGGCCGCTGGACTTACGGTATTACCATGCAAGCCCCCAAATTCATTGACTGGAAAAAACTTAACTTCAAAGAGAAATTCACACTTCTACGTGACCAAAAAGGTAAATTCACCAACCTAATTCACCTTATTGCATACCCCTTATTCTTTTACGCTGTAGCCTCAACCTTTTTACCCATACCTTCAAATGTAAACCGCCTTGTCACCATCTTAGGCTTTACGGTACTCGGCATAACCTTAGAGCGTTTAGCCATGCGCTTTCACTCAGTAGGCACCATATATGGATTCCGTGAAGCCATGATGGCAACTTTCTTTTTGCCTCTGTTTCCGATTCGTTGGGTTTTGGCTAACTACATTAATATGATGGCTACCTTTAGAGCTTGGCGTATTCACTTTTGGCCAAACGGTTTCTCAAAAAGTAAAACACCTGCCAAAAAAGGTGCCGCACCCAAGTGGGATAAAACAGAGCGTAAAGGCTACGTCTCTTCAGATATTCTTGATGCAACCAAACGCCGTTTAGGTGATAACCTTCTGTTCTACAACGATGTTGAGAAGCAACAAATTGCAGAACTCATACAGCAGCAACGTCTTGCTAAAGGTGATAAGAAAAAGCTAGGTGAACTCATGCAAGATGAACGCCTTATGTCAAACTCAAAATTACGTAAGCGCTTAGCAGAACTCTTAAATACCAAACCCTCAAAACTTAACTTAGAGGAATAAAAGAAGTATTTCCAAGATAAAAGTCAGTCTGATACTAAGCTGAATTATAAATGTCGCACTGCTTTATAATTCCGACCTTGCCGA
>CAYGTA010000423.1:0-4333 GCA_964352605.1 uncultured bacterium
CTTATTACCAATAGCATGAATGACGTTATTATCTTGCATAAATTTGATACTACCTATAGTTATGTAAGCCCGTCAATTGAAAGAACCATGGGTTACACAAAAGAAGCTTTTATGGACTTTAAAGCTTTTAGTATTGTGCATCCTGAAGATTTACCTTTCCTAAAAAATTCAATGCTCCCAAGATTAGCCCAAGGTGAAGAGCTAAAACCGTTTCAGTATAGAGCTAAGAAAGCCTCAGGTGAATATGCTTGGTTTGAAACCTTTGCTACCTCGATTAAAGACCAAACAGGGCAAGTGACAGGCTTTGTATCAAGCACAAGAGATGTCTCTGAGCGTAAACAAATGCAAGAACAAATGCTAGAAGGTGCGTTACTGTACGATAGCCTTACAGGTTTGCCCAACCGAACCTTGTTTACTGACAGACTCGAGCATGCCTTAAGAAAGCAAGGTCGGCAGGATTCTTTATTTGCAGTTTTGTTTATTGATCTTGATAGATTTAAAGTCATTAATGACAGTTTAGGTCATAGTATTGGTGATCAGTTACTGGTGCAAACCGCAGGTCGTTTGCAAGAAATTGTCAGAACCGATGACACGGTAGCTAGGCTTGGTGGCGATGAATTTGCCATTATCTTAGAATCGGTCTCTATTGAAGAAGCAAGCTATTTGGCAGAACGTATTGGTAGGGGGCTGAAAAAACCTTTTGCCATTGAAGGCTACCCTGTATTAACCAGCGCCAGTATAGGCATAACCATGAGTGACCATATTGCTGATTCTGATGAGCTTTTACGCGCTGCTGACTTAGCTATGTACCACGTCAAGACAAACGGAAAAGCCAGCTACGCGCTTTACAACGTAGAAATGCAGCAACAGGTACGAGAAACCATGCAACTCGAGCTTGATTTGCGTAGTGCTTTAGAAAACAATGAGTTTCACTTGGTGTTTCAACCTATTTTTGCTCTAGATAGCCTAGAAATGGCTGGTTTTGAGGCGCTTATTCGTTGGCGGCATAAAGAAAAAGGTCTTATTCCTCCGTCAGTTTTTATACCCATTGCTGAAGAGGTTGGCTTAATTCATGTAATAGATGATTGGGTTTTAAGGCAAGCAAGTGCTCAAGTTGCAAGTTGGAACAAAGAGCATTCGTTTCTTACGCCGTTAACCCTTAGTGTTAACTTATCTACCAAAAATTTTGGCTTGAGTAACTTGTGTGAACGTGTTGAAAGCGCGATTCAAGAGTCACAGTTCGTACCTGAACTCCTTAAACTAGAAATAACCGAGAGTGTCATTATGGAAAACGCTGCCATTGCTCAAGATAGCCTACTCGAGCTTAGAGCTAAGGGGATTACCTTGCAGGTTGATGATTTTGGAACAGGTTATTCGTCTTTAAGCTATTTGCATAAACTACCTTTGCAGTCTCTAAAAGTGGATCGTTCTTTTGTGCAGGCTTTGCCAGCTAGTGAGCAGGAAGAAGCCATTGTTGCTTCTATTGTGGCTTTAGCTAAAACCTTACGTTTAGATGTTGTTGCTGAAGGCATAGAAACAGCTGCGCAACTCGAGCATATTAAGCGTTTGGGTAGTCATTATGGTCAGGGGTATTATTTGTCTAAACCCATGACCAAAAAAGCTATTGAGACTACTTTTTTTAGTCAAACTAAAGAGGCTTATCAACCTAAATTTGAAGAAAAAGAAGTCTTCATTTAGCTTTTTTAAGCAGTCTTGAACCACAAGAGCTATGCGGTTAGGTAAGCCATCAGCTTCTTTTGGCGGTTAGGTAAAAAGTCTGCCAAAAATTCTAAAACCAGCAAGGTAAGTACCAGCGGCCGAACCAAGCGTTGCAAAAAAGAAAACCAGTAAGGTTCTGGCAACACGGTTTTTCCACCAACCTTTGGTCGTAGCAACATCTTTTCTTAAATTACTAAAGTCTCCAACACTTGGTTTTCTGAACCACAATTCAATGCCAGCGGCAACAAAGCCTGCACCAATAAGCGGGTTTAATGAGGTAAAAGGTGCTGCTAAAAAAGTACCTAATATGGTTAATGGGTGCCCAAGTGCAATAGCTGCACCTAAACCAGCAAGTACACCATTAATTAAGAACCAGTCACCAATAATGCTCAAGCCCAACTCAGGGCTACGCATAAACCCAATTACAAAGCCAGCCAAAATAACAGCTACAATCAGCCAAGGAATAAGCTTAGGTAAAATGCTAGGAGGCGGAAGCTTTTTGAGCTCATCACGTAAAACAGTAGGCGCTTCGGTATCTGATTCTAAGTGACTGACTAAGCCTTTTAAGTGCCCAGCCCCTATAACCACCAAGACTTTTTTAAGCTCAGCTTCAGGTTTTGCTTGCAGACGAAGTTCTGCCGCCATGTACTGATCTCTTTCTGAAATGAGAGGCGTGTACATGCGTTCAGATGACTCGGCAAATTCACTAAAGGTACTTTCAAGCATGTCACCTTGCTTTAGCTTCTCAATATCATTTTCAGAAATTTTTTCGTTGCTAAAAAGACTAGCTATCAATCCTGAAAATAAAGTCATGCGCTGCCACCAAGGTACATTTCTATAAACCCGACGTAAAGTAATACCAATATCTCTGTCTATGAGTAAAATAGGTAACGCTGCTTGTTTTGCTGCCTGAATGGCAACCCGCATTTCTTGACCAGGCTCAATATCAAACTGCTCAGCAATACGTTGTTGAAACGCACCTAAAGCTAAACTCGCGGCAACCATGCCAGCACGACCCTGACGAATCACCTGAAATAAATCAAGCTGCGCCACACTATCAGGATTCGTAATACTGTTAAAGCGATTTTGATCTAACTCAATGGCAACCGCGTCAAAACCTTGCGTATCAATAAGCTCCTGAACTGCATCTGCACTGGCTTTTGAAACATGTGCGGTACCCAAAATAGTAAAGCTAACCCCATCTCGTTCAACAATTTTAATGGGCTGCTGTGATAAGTTACTGTCACTAGCGTCAAAAGACGCAGAATCTGTCATAAGACAAGTTTATAATAAAGTTCTTTAACTATGTTAAGCGTAACAGTAAATAGAAGCCCCACGCAACCCAAACAATGGTCTACCTTGACCCAAAATGAATGCTTAATTAACAAGGAAAACTCGAGTATGCTTTTTTGTAACGCTTCTTATTTCTTGAGAGTGTAAGTAAAAAATAGCTGTTGACTAAGCTTAAATAATTTACCTTAGCTTTAAGCTTCAACAACAAAAATGCGAAACTCTTTTATAGTGCTAATGCGATATACTTAAATGCATGAAGATACTCATTATTGGCGGAACGCAGTTTGTTGGTAGACATATTGTAATGACAGCGTTGCAGCAAAACCATCAAATTACTTTACTCAACCGAGGTACAAAAAATGTCTTCCCAGAACTCGAGCTTCTTAAGGCTGACCGCAATGAGCTTACTGATTTAGATCAACTTAAGGGGCGTAGTTGGGACATTGTGATTGATACCTGTGCCTACTTCCCTAGGCAAGTGAAGCATGTTTTAGAGCGTCTTGATACCAAACACTACACGCTTATTTCAAGTATTTCTGCCTACAAGCATCAAGATATTGCCATGCAAGATGAAACGGCTGACTTAGCCGAACTTGAAGATGAGACCGTAGAAGAAGTGACAGGGGAGACGTATGGGGGGCTAAAAGTGCTGTGTGAGCAAGCTGCCCAGCAACACCCTAGTAACTTGATTGTGCGCCCAGGGCTTATTGTTGGTCCTTATGATCACACGGATAGATTTAGTTACTGGCCTGACCGTGTTGCTAAAGGGGGTGAGGTGCTCGCGCCAGATAAAGCCAGTAACCCTGTGCAGTTTATTGATGTTAGGGATTTGACTGAATGGATTTTGCATGCAGCTAGTCAAAACCTGACAGGTGCTTATAATTTAGTGAATGACCCTGATAGTGTGAACTTTGGAGCGCTGCTCTCAAGCTGTAAAGAAGTGAGTCAAAGTAATGCTATGTTTACATGGTTGAGTGAAGCTTTTATGCTTGAAAATGATATTGGCCCGTGGATAGAATTGCCTCTTTGGGTACCTGGCGAGAGTGTAAACTTTATGCGCGTAAACAACGCTAAAGCTCGAGCTGCTGGTTTAAACATTCGTCCTATAGCAGATACAATTGCTGCGACCTTAGCTTTCTTAGCGGAACGCCCTGAAGACCATCAGCCTAAAGCCGGCTTAGCACCCGATAAAGAAAAAGCAATCTTAAACCTATGGTCAGAAGCTAGCAGCTAAAATGACAAAATGTCTTTAGCTTTACACTTTCTGCTTTTAACTTTGTACTAATACCAAGCTGAATTATAAATGTCGCACTGCTTTATA
>CAYGTA010000424.1:0-4318 GCA_964352605.1 uncultured bacterium
CCTGATCAAAATTCACAGGCAGCTAGCCCTGATACGGTTAGTTACAATCACTTATACACGCCAGCTACGCTTGGTAGTGTGGCTTTGAACCTAGACAATGGTCGTTACGTTTATCAGGTTTTCTTAGATGCAGATTGTGATGGCGTTATTGCTAATAGTGAACAAACAGATGTTTTAACAACAGGCTTTAGTGTAGGTACGTCTTGGCCTCGAGATAGTGATAATCGTTTGGCTGCCTGCGCTTTAGAACTGCGCGTTATCATTCCTGCTGGTGAGCCTGATGGTCGTCTTGATATTGTGACCTTAGAGGCGGACTTAAGCTGGCAAAATGCAGCAAGTATTTCAGATGCCAATACAATTACTGATATTACGACTATTAATAATGGCGCTAAACTTAAAGTAACTAAGCAAGTACGTAACTTAAGTGATAGTGGTAGTTTTGCCATTCGTACGGAAGGCGCACCCGGTGACACGCTCGAGTATTGTATTAGTTATACAAATATTGGTATTGAATCGCTTCTTAGTACAACTATGACTGATCCGCTTCCTTACTTTACGAGTTTCTTGAGTGACGCTTACAACTCTGGTAGTGGTGATCAGTCTATTCAGTGGAATGCTGCGTCGACACGTTTACTGACTGAAGCTAGTGACAGTGACGAAGCTGAATTTGCTAATCAGTTTGTGCAACTTGATATAGGCACGGTGACTGCTGGTGAGACGGGTAGCATGTGTTATCAGGTTACTATTGATTAAGCGCCAACGTTAAACTTTCAAGGGCTACTTTTTTAAAATAGAGTAGCCTTTTTTTTGCTTAGGCGTCTTATACTGTTAAGCATGGGAAAACTCTCTACACATGTGCTAGACACGGCTCACGGTAAACCCGCTGCAAACATAAGCATTGATCTTTTTTATTTAGGTGGCGAGTCACGTCAGCATTTGGCTAGCTACACAACTAATCAAGATGGCCGCACGGATGAGCCTCTTTTGTTAGCTGAAGATATGGTCACAGGTATCTTTGAACTGGTCTTTCATGTGGGTGCTTATTTTGATGCTTTGGGTTTAGCGTTAGCTGAGCCTAAATTTATAGATAAAGTACCCATTCGTTTTGGTATTGCCGATGAAACTCAAAATTACCATGTTCCTTTGCTTGTCTCACCGTTTGCTTATAGTACTTACAGAGGTAGCTAATGACTGACTTAGCGCATGAGATTATGCTTCGTTGTGACGCCTTAGCAAAGCATAGTGAAGATGAAAATCAGCTTACCCGCACTTACCTTAGTGCGCCTTTTAAAGCTGTGCATAAAGAGGTTAAAAGCTGGATGAAGCAGGCAGGCATGACGGTACGCATTGATAATGTGGGTAACATTATTGGGCATTATGAGGGTCAGCAAAAAGATGCGCCTGTTTTTATGATTGGCTCGCATTTAGATACAGTACGAAACGCAGGTAAGTATGACGGCATGCTGGGCGTACTACTAGGCATAGCCACCGTTAAAGCCTTAAATGGCAAAAAACTGCCTTTTGGCATTGCTGTTATTGGCTTTTCAGAAGAAGAAGGTGTGCGTTTTGGCGCAACCTACTTTGGTTCGCAAGGTGTAACAGGAAGTTTTAATAAAGCACAACTCGAGCTTAAAGATGCTGATGGCATAAGCATGTATGACGCCATTAAAGCGTTTGGTTTAAATCCAGACAAAGTAGAGGCTTGCATGTATCCTAAAAAAGATTTACTGGGTTATTTAGAGGTGCATATTGAGCAAGGCCCTGTTTTGGCTAGCTTAGATAAAGCTATTGGTATAGCTGAAGCGATTGTGGGGCAAAGTAAGTTAGAGCTTAATTTTGTTGGCAAAGCAGGTCATGCTGGTACAAGCCCTATGCACTTACGGCAAGATGCTCTTGTTGCGGCTGCAGCGTTTGTTGTGGCTGTCGAAAGTTACGCTAAGCAAACTGAAGGTCTCGTTGCTACGGTAGGTAAACTTGAAGCGAAACCCGGTGCCAGTAATGTCATTGCTGGCGAGGCAAGCTTGAGTTTAGATATTCGTCATAAAGATGAAAGTGTGCGTGCTGATGCTGTAACTGCCCTCTTAAGCAAAGCGCATGTCATAGCAGCAGATAGAGAGTTAAAGCTGTACCACAAAACCCTGCTTGACGCTGAAACTGCCTGGATGAGTAAAACCTATACCAATTTACTCTTAAAAAATGCCAATGCACCCCGCATGGTCAGTGGTGCAGGGCATGACGCTGCCATCATGAGTCACTACACCCAATCAGCTCTCATGTTTGTACGCTCCCCTAACGGCATAAGCCACAACCCTCAAGAAACCGTACTTGAAGAAGACGTAAACGAAGCCTTAAATGCCGTAAGCAAATTCTTAGAACAACTCGAGCTTGCCTATGTTTGACCTTATCATTAGGGCTGGCACGCTCGTAACGCCTGAAGAGGTTTTTCAGGCAGATATTGCCATTCAAGATGAAAAAATAGTTGATATAGCCCAAGAGCTAAGTGAAAACGCAAACCAAGAAATCAATGCTCAAGGGTTCCATGTTTTTGCTGGCCTTATAGACAGTCATGTTCACTTTAACGAACCCGGTCGTACAAACTGGGAAGGCGCAAAAACGGGTAGCTCGGCCTTAGCGGCAGGTGGCGGCACCCTCTATTGCGACATGCCTTTAAACTCAGACCCTCCGCTACTCACAACAAAAGACTTCGAAACCAAAAAATCAGCTTTAGAAAAAAACTCTGTAACAGACTTTGCCCTTTGGGGGGGGCTAACGCCAGATAACTTAGAACACTTAGAAGAGCTAGCAGGTTGCGGTGTCATGGGCTTTAAAGCCTTCATGAGTGACAGCGGCATAGCAGAATTTAAAGCCGTAGACGACCTAAGCCTCTACAGAGGCATGACCAAAGCAGCCCAACTTGGTTTGCCCGTAGCGGTACACGCAGAAAGCGAAGCCATAACCAAACGTTTAACAGGCGACCTGCGTACCTTGGGGCGCATAGACATAAACGCCTACCTAGAATCACGCCCCATCTTAGCTGAACTCGAAGCCATAAACCGAGCCATACTCTACGCCAACGAAACCAACTGCGCCCTACACATCGTTCATGTAAGCAGCGCACGCGGCCTTGCCTTAATTAGTGACGCAAAACTACAAGGCACAAACATAACAAGCGAAACTGCGCCCCACTACCTTCATTTCAACGAAGAAAGCCTAAAACAAAAAGGCGCCGTTGCCAAATGCGCACCCCCCCTAAGAAACAACAACGAACGCCACGCCCTCTGGCAAGCCCTACTACGCGGTGAACTCGACATGATAGCCAGCGACCACTCCCCCAGCGAACCAAAGCTAAAAAACGCAGCAGACTTCTTTAATGTCTGGGGTGGCATATCAGGCGTACAAAGCAGCCTAAACGTCTTACTAAAACACCGCCAAGAACAAGGCCTACCCTTAACAAAAATAGCGCAACTAACAAGCAGCAACCCCGCCGCCAGATTTGGCTTTTACAACAAAGGCCACTTAGCTCTAGGCTTTGACGCAGACTTAAGTATTGTAGACATAGACAAAACTTTCACTCTCAAAAAAGAAGACCTGTTTTACCAACACAAACAAAGCCCCTACATAGGCGAACAATTAACAGGAGAAGTAAAACAAACCTTAGTACGAGGAAAAACCATCTTTAAAGAAAACAAACTAACAAAAACTCGAGCTAAGTTAATTAAACCTGCTACTAGCTTTGCATAATCTCAAAAGCTCATCTCATTAAGTCTAACGAAGCTTACGATAAATACTTTTCGATTCGTCTACACTAACCCTATATCATCATGAAAGATGCATCTGAAATAGTTATTGATGTTAAAGCAACAACACTCGAGCGCCCTAAGTTTTCGCTTGTGTCGAATCGTTTTGGGCGTAAAGGTACGGTGTTTTTGCTTTTAGATCATTCGTCTAGCATGGCAGATGGTCAGAAATTATTACAACTTAAGCGGGGTGCTTTACGCTTTTTTGCTGAAGCGTATGCACGTGATTATGCAGTGGGAATCATTGGTTTTGCTAATCGAGCTAAGTGCTACTTAGGGGCAACTCGTAATTTTTATGTGTTTCAAAAACGCTTAAATGACTTATTTGCTGGTGGTAATACTGCCATGACAGCAGCTTTGCGTTTAGGGGGTCGTCAATTGCGCTGGCGTAAAGGTTACAGGGCACTTTTTCTTATTACAGATGGTCAACCCAAATACAAAGAGGATGCCCTTTTAGAAGCAAAGCTTCTACGCGCTAAAGGTATAGACATTATTGCAGTAGGTACAGTGGGTGCAGATGA
>CAYGTA010000425.1:0-4308 GCA_964352605.1 uncultured bacterium
CCACGTACGGTGCTTATAAAGCTATTTACGCCTTCGGCAGCTAATTTTTTTCTTAAGCTTGAGATGAAAACTTCAATCGTGTTGGAGCCAGGTTGCTCATCTCCTCTATAAATGCGTTCTTCTATATCTTCTTTTGAAAATATTCGACCTTGATGTTTCATGAGTAACTCTAAGAGTGCAAACTCATTTGCAGTTAATGATAGTACGTTATTTTCAACAATGCACTGCCGTGATTCACTGTCAAGCTCTACTTTTTTGTAATTTAATTTCGCTTGACTCGAGCCTTTTTCTCTTAGGCGTACAAATATGCGTGCCATGAGTTCTTGTAGACTAAAGGGTTTGGTTAAGTAATCACTAGCACCTGCGTAAAGCCCTGCCACGCGGCTTGCTAAGTCAGCTCGAGCGGTTAGCATGAGTATGCTGGCGCTTATGCGTCCGTGTAGGCGTTCAGCGACTTCTATGCCGTCCATGTCGGGTAGGTTTAAGTCGAGTACAATTAAGTCAAAGTTGTTTTTTTCGGCTTCTAAGAGGGCTTGTGCGCCTGTACTTACTGCTACGGTGCTATGGCCTTCGTAGCTTAATTCTTGGCAGAGTAATTCTGAGAGTCGTTTGTCATCTTCAACGATCAGTATGTTTGCTTTTTGTTTTGCCATAATGAGTTTTTAATGCCTTATAGGTTTTGTGTGTATTTAATTTTTTTATTGAATTGCTAAAATGTCTGCTTTAACTTCACTTAGTTTCACTAACCATGACACACCGTTTATACTGTTTGTTAGCTTTAGTTCTGATGCTGTACCGTTTGCAACGACAAGTTCAAAGCCGTTGTTTAAGCTTGGTGGAAGTTTTCTGGCATCTACTTCGTAAAAAGCTAAAAACCATGAGACTTCGGCATTTCCTTCTAGGGTATAAGGAATATCTTGTTCTATTCTTTCTTTTGTTTTTGAGCTCAATGCTTTGACAAAAAGATTCTTCTTTTGAGCTTCATTAAAGGGTGTTCCACCCCAAATATCTGCGCTGAAGGTAAGTATATTTGCGTCATTGGGATAGGCCCTCTGGCTTGGTAGGCAAGCGGAGCAAAGTAAAATGAGACTTAAAGTAACTAAAAGCCATTTGTGTAATTGTTGCTGCAAAGCGATGCTGCCCTTCCCTTTGCGGTCTTAAAAACTTACTAACTTCCTGGCTGCTCGAGCCTTTCATCATCTGAGGGTTGTTCTGGACTTATGCTTTGGGCCCTCACTATGTTTAGGCTTATGCCGCCTCTGTTTGCTAGTACTGTTGTTACGTCTAAGAGCTCTCCTGTATCTGTAAAAACACCGATGAGTTCAGGGGTTATTTCTCCTTGATGAGTGGCTACTTGGCCGTCAGGAAAAATGAAATATAAGAAGAATCCGCCTGTTTCGTCAATTAATTGTAAGGTTAGCGCACCTGATTCTACTAGACCGTGACCCACAATCTTTTCGCTTGACAGGTCTGTCAGTAGCACTTCTGTACCCGTTATAAGATCTTGTGCAAATGCACTGATGCTTATAAGCATGATAGAGATGCTTAGTAGTGTTTTTTTAATGCGCGTTTTCACTTGTTTCATTATAACGTTTTTTTTCTGAACTTAAACCTTGATTTGACTTAAGATTCATTTAGCTTAGTCCATGGTACGTCTTTACGGTAGTTTAACTTGTCTAATCGTTGTCGTGCCATGCGGGTTTAATGTTTAGTTAAACCTTGGAGAGTCTTAGTGTAGAGCTTTGCAGCTAGCTTATGATGTGTGCAAATAAACATTTCTTTGTTATGAGTTAATTAAGCTAAGTAGCCAAACAAGCCACTTAGCTTAATGTTTACTATTACTGTGTTTAGTTAGGTAGTAAAACGCCGTCTATGACATGAATAATACCGTTTGATACTTTTATATCTGCAGCAATAACTTTACTATGATTTAAAAACACTGAGCCGTCAGATACAGATACATGAATGTTGCTACCTTGAAGTGTTTTTACCGCGTCATGTTTAGCGATAGTTGCCGCGTCAAGAGCGCCTTCAGCAACATGATAAAGCAATATGTCCTTTAAGTTAGGTAGCTCTAAAAGGTCAGCAACTTCTATTTCTAAGTGGTGAGCTAAATTTTCAAAAGCCTCATTATTTGGGGCAAAGACTGTTAAGGGTCCTTCTGCACTTAAGGCATCAACTAAACCTGCTTTTTGTACAGCTGCGAGTAAAATACTAAAGTCAGGGTTATTTACAACTGTATCAACAATACTTGGTGTTGGCTCTTCGGTTAATGAAGGTGGTAAGAGTACAGCGTCAATTAGGTGAATCACACCGTTAGAAGCTTTAATATCTGTTTGTATAATGCCACTATCATTAACTTTTACATTGTCAGCATCTACAGTTATATCTTCACCTTGAACGGTTTCTAAGGTCTCTTTAGCCAACACATCAGCAGCAAAAAATTCGCCAGCAACAACATGATAAGTAAGAACAGTTGTTAGTAGCTCTGTGTTTGCTAGTAATTCTTCAGCAGTTAAGTTTAAAGCAGCAAGGGCAGCTTCAAAGGCTGCGTTGCTTGGTGCAAAAACAGTGAAAGGACCTTCACTATTGAGCGTATCAACAAGACCAGCAGCTTTAACAGCAGCTACCAAAATACTTAAGTCAGTTGCTTCTGAAGCAATATCAACGATAGTTCCCAGCTCTGGTTCGGTTAAAGAAGGGGGTAGTAAGACAGTATCGATAATGTGAACCACACCGTTAGATGCTTTTAAGTCAGTCTGAACAATACCACTATCATTAACTTTTACATTGTCAGCATCTACAGTTATATCTTCACCTTGAACAGTTTCTAAGGTCTCTTTAGCCAACACATCTGCTGCAAAAAGTTCGCCAGCAACAACATGATAAGTAAGAATAGTGCTTAGTAATTCTTTATTAGCTAAAAGATCTTCTGCTGTTAAGCCTAAAGCAGCAATCGCTGTTTCAAACGCTTTATTGGTAGGGGCAAAAACTGTAAACGGACCTTCACTATTAAGTGTATCAACAAGTCCAGCAGCGGTAACGGCAGCCACCAGAATGCTTAAGTCTTCGCTTGTCGCAGCAAGACCTACAATGGTTGGTAGCGCGGCAGCAGGTTCTAGAACGGTGTCAATAACATGAATAACAACATTTTGTGCTTTTAAGTCTGCAACGATCACTTTGGCGCTATCATTCAAAATGACGCTGCCGTCTTCCACTGCAACTTTAATAGTATCGCCGGTGCGAGAAGTAATTTCTGTTAAGGCAGTTATTTCAGCAGCACCTAGTAAACCGTCTGCCATATGATAGCTTAATACTTTTTCAAGATCAGGGCTAGCTAGTAAGTCTTCTAGACTGATGTTGTTAGCATCTGCGTAAGCCTGAAAAGCTTCTGTGGTAGGCACAAATAAGGTTAATTCACCATTGCTACCCACATTTTCCATATCTAAATTTTCTAGAGCTTTAGAAAAAGCGCCGTAGTCGCTGTTTCCCTGCATCATTTCAGCAGCAGTCTGCGTTGCCGTTTCTGTTGTTTGGCAAGCTACCAGCACAAAACTGAGTAACAAGCTTAGTAGTAAAGCAAATCTTTTCATTAGGTATTTCCTCCGTTTTAGAGTTTTAAACAGCTTGCTTAACTGAACCTTAATGCAGCTTAAGAAATCTTCAGACTCTTTTTAAGATGCATGTTTTGCTTAAAACTAGGGTTTAGGAACGGACTGCTCTACACTGTAACTATGTCAAGCATTAGTAAATGTGTAAATTGTGGTGCCAAAAACCGAATCAAGCAAACCCCAGAAGGAAACGTACCTATCTGCGGAAGTTGCCAGAACAGCCTGCCTTGGTTAGTACAAGCTTCAGACTCGAGCTTTAAGGATGATTTGAATGCTGCGGTTCCTGTCTTGGTTGATTTTTGGGCTGAGTGGTGTGGTCCTTGTCGTATGATTGCGCCTGTTTTAGAGGACTTATCTAAAGAGCTGGCAGGTAAACTAAAAATTGTGAAGCTTAATGTAGATGAGAACCCGGTTACCTCGCAGCTTTTTAGTGTTCAGAGTATTCCTATGCTTATTGTTTTTAAAGAGGGTGAACCTGTTGATACTTTTTTGGGTGCCATGCCTAAAGGCGCTATGCTTCAGAAATTACAGCCGCATCTCTGATGTGTTACTAACTTACTTGGTTTTTTTGTAGGAGAGTTTAGTACATTTTTACTTACTCACTTTACTCGCCTTAGTTTCTATGCTGGAAATATTAAGTATTGATACTATTTCCGTTTACTTTATTAATAAAGTAAACGCGATCTTGGATCGTCGA
>CAYGTA010000426.1:0-4239 GCA_964352605.1 uncultured bacterium
CCAAATAAGGGATTACTTGAGGGTATGAGTTCTGCGGATTCAACTCTATCTAATCTAAAAGTAAGTTCTTCTCGTCTTAAGTGACAGTAAGCTTTTATGTACACACCATCAAATCTTATTACATCTATAACGCGGTCTTTTGCGCCGTAACGCATACGCACACTAGCTTTTTGCTTGGCGGCATCTTTAAAGAGGCTAACAAAAGGGCTTTCTACAAAACTCATAGGAATGACGCCTCGGCGTGTACCTTTTTCAAAGTAAAGTTGACCGTTTTTCTTTGCGTACTCGTAAATGTCTCGGGTTAGTTTTACGTCTTCAAGGCAGTAACGCTCGAGTTTTTCCCAGTCGCCATCTGCGTAGTAGTCAAGGGCATCTAGTCCTGAACCTAGTTTTTGTGAACCTAAGGTGGCTTTGGCTATGGAGTCTAGGCTGACTCTGTGCCCGAGGGCTTTTTGGGCTTCTTGCATCAGGTCTAGAGTTGGTAAGCTGAGTACCCAGTCGCCTAGGTCTGCAGCGAGTACGGGCCAGTCAAAGTGAATGAGGTTAAAGCCGATGATTTGTTCGGCTTCTTTTAGTGCGTTTGTGAGTGCATCAAAGTCTTCTTCTCGGTAGGCTTTGAAACTATCAGTGTCGTAGTGGTACACGCCGACAACGCTTACACCAAGCAAATGTTTGTTTTGTGCTCCGCCTACTTCGTTAAATGATTTTTTGGTTTCTAAGTCTAGAACGAGTTGTTTCATACGAGGGTGGGTCCTGAGTCTTGGGGTTCTCCTTGCTCAAGTTGGTTTAGGAGTTTGCTATGAATGTGTCCGTTAGTTGCGACAACAAAGGGGTTTGTGACTTGGTAGGGTTGACCTTGGCCTCCTGTTACGGTGCCGCCGGCTTCTTGTACTATTATCATGCCTGCTGCGACATCCCAAGGACCGAGGGTTAATTCCCAGTAGCCATCTAATCGACCACTAGCTACGTAGCATAAGTCTAGGGCAGCGCCGCCAGCTCGGCGTATGCCTCTTACGTTTAGGTGTACTCGAGCGAATATGTCTAGGTTTTCTTTGAGTTTTGTTTCGTCATAAGAGAAGCCTGTTGCTATCATGGTTTTGCTTAGGTCAGTTTGCTCGCTGGGGTTTATGCGTTGTCCGTTTAGAAAAGCGCCTTGTCCTTTTACGGCGGTGAAGAGTTCGTTTCTTATGCCGTCATAAACAACCCCGAGTTCAATTGTGTTGTTTATTTCTAGGGCGATTGAGACGCAGTAAAAGGGGAAGCCGTGCGCGTAGTTTAGGGTTCCGTCTAGTGGGTCTACTATCCAGCGGTGGCTAGCTTCGCTTTTCTGGCCTTCTTCTTCTCCGAGTACGGTGTGATCTGGGTAGGCTGTGAGTAGGATTTCGCGTATTTTGGCTTCTGATAGTTTGTCTACTTTGGTAACTAAATCAATGTGGCTTGATTTGGTATCTATATCTAAATCTTCTGTTATGTAGTACTGATGAATTCTGGAGGCAGCTCGAGCTGCTTTTATAGCGGTATCTAAGTATGTTTCATTCATGGCTTTATCGTACCTTAGTTTTGCTTTTGAGAATTTAGTTTAGGAAAGTTAAAGCTCGAGTTTGTATTTTTTACTATTTTTTGTTTTTCCAGAAAAGGTTGCATCAAAACAGCTTTTGACTTTGGCTTCTTTAGAATAGTCTTGAGCCAGTGGTGTCATCTTTGATTACTGATGTCACTTCATAACTTCTTCGCTTTTGTGGTTCAGGACTGTTTAGGGGACTGTTTCGACCAAAGGGATAAATTCTTAGGGGGGTAAGGACGAAGGCGAAAAGTGAAGGGTGGAATAATTATTGGAACTGCAATTTATTGAAGCCTTGAAATCTAGCTGGAGCTATTTGAAAAATGCATAAGAACTTCTTCCTTCGGGTAAGCTGATAAAAAAGGAGAACTATATGGTCACCATCGTCAAGCTAGATCTGGAAGCAAGTCTTGAAAAACCTAGTGTTCAAAAATTAGGTTCAGATGCGGTTTATCAAGCTTTAAGTGTGAGTTTTGCTGCGGGTCAAGGTATGGCTTCACACAAGCATCCTAGTAAGAATGTGATGCTGCATGTCTTAACAGGAGCGCTCGAGCTTGCTTCTGAATCTGAGAAGACTATTGTTACGCAAGGCCAAGTGGCTTTTTTCTCTGGGGATGAGGCTCATTCTTTAGTAAATACTTTTTCAGGTCAGACTGATGTCTTTATTACTATCTTTGCAAAGCCTTCTTAACTTTAGTGTATGCCTAAGTACACGGTCATTACAGAGGAAAACATAAAAGAAATGGTTCATGCTTTTTACGCTAAAGTTCAGCAAGATGAGCTTATAGGCCCTATCTTTATACATGCTATTGGTCAAAAGTGGGATGATCATCTTGGGAGACTCTGTGACTTCTGGTCAAGCGTTTTGTTAATGAGTAAACGTTACTATGGTGATCCTTTTAGAACTCACATGATGGTTCAGGGAATTGAGCCGCAGCACTTTAATCGCTGGCTCGAGCTTTTTAATGAGACCCTTGAAGAGCTTTTTAATGAAGAGCTTAGAGGGTTTATTTTGCTTAGGGCTGAACGTATTGCTGAACGGATGAGCATCGTTTTATTTGAAGTTCAAGGTTTTGGCTTTGCGAAACCTGATTTTTCTAAAGCTAAGTAGTTTTTGAGTTGTAATTCGCTGAGTTTATTCATAATTTCGTTTTAGAATGAGGCATGGCACAACCACCAAATACAGCTGAAAATATTGCTGAGGGCACTAAAGATCTTGTTGAGAATATTGGTGAGGGGTCACAGGTTATTGTTGAAGGCACAAAAGATTTTGTTGAGGGTGTAGGTGCTGAAGCAGGACGTAGTTTAGGGGAAACCTTCCGCATTATTGATATGTTTGATCAAGATTGGCAAGTTGTACTAGCAGAGGGTTTAAGTAGGCTTGTCGTATCTGTTGTTCTCATTTTTATTTTTCTTATCGTTTATTTTTTGCTTAGTCGCGGTTTAAAAGCTATTCTTAATCGCTTTAAGCTTACCCGCGAAAGAAAGGTCGAGCGGCCTATTCGTTTGGGTTTACGTTATACCCTTATGGTTTTTGGGCTCATGGCTCTCTTAGTGCAATACGGTGTTCCGACTAGCTTTACAAGTGGTGTTGTTAGAGCTGCTCTGATTAGTTTTGCGTTTTACATAACTTGGTTAATTGTGACTAGGGTTTTTGCGACTTACCTAACGAAACGTAACTTAGATGCTTCTTTGGTACAGCTTTTTACTAATATTTCTTCAGTTGTTATTATTGTTTTTGCGTTTACTACGGTCATGTCACAATTTGGGGTTAATGTCTTTAGTATTGTGACTGCGCTTGGTGTGGTTGGTATTGCGGTTGGTTTTGCTGCGCAGGAAACGCTTAGTAACTTTATTGCGGGTATTACACTTTTGATTGAGCGTCCTTTTCGCATTACTGATTGGATTAGAACGAATGATCGAATTGGTAAGGTACAAGCAATTAATTTAAGGACAACGCGTTTAATTACGCGTGACAATGAATTGGTAGTTATTCCTAATGCGCTTGTAACATCATCAGATATTGTTAATTTATCTGCAGGCGGCCCTTTAAGAATACGCTCAGGCTTGGGTATTGCATATAAAGAGAATACGAAAACTGCTAAGGCCTTACTGCTTCCTCTTTTACAAAAGCATGACTTAATTTTAAAGTCACCTGAGCCGTCAGTTCGAGTCATTGAACTTGCTGATTCTTCGGTTAATCTTGAAATGGTTTATTGGATTTCGCCTAACACGATTGATAAAGAACCTAGTATTAGTTTTGCTTTATTAGAAGAAGCCAAGCACACCTTAGATGATGCTGGTATTGAAATTCCGTTCCCTCATATGCAGTTATTTGTTGATGGAGCTAAGGGACTCGAGCCTCTTTTTGCCAAGTAGTTTTTTTTGAAGATTTGGGGCTGGGATAGTTTTGTCTAGCTAGCACAGTTTGCATCTTTTTTGCTGCTACTGCTACTACGCCTTCGGCTTAGCTTATGAGTGTAACCGTGGTATTTGCAGGCTAATTAAGGTCAGTCAGGCGATGAATCTTTGTAGTTTTATTGAGCTTATACTAAGCTGAATTATAAATGTCGCACTGCTTTTTAATTCTGACCTTGCCGACGTAGTCGAGACAGGTTTGGGGGGTAATACCCTTTCCGTTTAGTTCCTTAAAGAACTAAACGCGGTCTTGGACCGTT
>CAYGTA010000427.1:0-4233 GCA_964352605.1 uncultured bacterium
ATGAACTGCTTAACCTGTATGAACGCTTTACGAAGATGCTTACCGAGGTTGCTGAGCAACAAGCTAGTTCTTAACCCTCCAACAACCCCAGAATCAAGCAAAAAGTAAGCAACAAGCACTAAATAACAAACCCTAATTTATAGACTTAGCTAAACTTAGAATCTCCTTACACAAGCTTCTAAGTTTAGCTTGATGACTAAGCAAATAAGCTTCATCTAAGGCTTGTCTAAAATTTGAGATCTTGGCGTTAATAGGTAGTGCTTGAATGGTAGTGAGGGCCTTTGTTTGTAGGCTAATTTCATTCAGCATTAATAATCCTACTCGATATATTTCATCTGGCCCCATACATCCCTCTCCAAGTGATTATGCAATTAAGCAAATAATACCCTAGTATTGAACGATTAGCATAGCTCGCAAGAAAAAAGGATTAGCTTGCTTTGAGGGTAGCTAGTTGGAAAGCATTACATTTTGGCTTAGAGCAAAAGTACTAGGTTAATTGCTTTTTAAAGCTTAAAAGATTATTTCACAACAAAGGCAGCCAACACTTCTATAGAAAACGACAGATCAAGTAGGGTTCTTTGTTTTGTAGGGATGAAGCCTGAGTAATATCTATATAACTCAATCAACTTGCAAACTATCATAGGAATACCAAGGACTGGGATCAAGTACATCTTGGGGTCTTTGGGTGCCTCCCAAAACAGAAACCATCACGTCATCTATTCTGTGTCCTCTGGGTCCTTGACCAGACAATGGAGCATAAATTCTTCCTTGGTTTGCCATCCAAGCCTCCCAGATTCTATCCACGTTACAGTGGTTTAAGAAAAATACTGGATCATTGGGAGAGGTGCCAGGTCCCATATCGCCACCGACCCAAACATGTACTCGGTTGTGTAGACTAGGACCATTTACCCAACCTTCTAAACGGTTCCTATGACTCAAATTCAAATCAGACATTGACCAGGGATCCTGATCATAAACCGCTTCGTTGAGTGCTTGGCTTACGTGGTTTTTTCGGGGTAAGGTCCTTACATCCCTACCTGCATTCCTTTCAATCGGTCTTGGATTTATAGACCCAAGTGTATTAGCCTGTACTTGAGCCAGCCGAACTCTCACTTGCCCTACTAACCCACTTACGACTTGGCCTCTTGACTCCCCCAAATAGTTTGGGCTCCATAAATTGGTTTCTCGTTGGGCAACTTGTCCCAGTTCACCGTCATCTGCCCAGTCCCAATAAGGTAGTCCAAAATCTGGATCATTTAATACGCGTTGTAGTTGCTCTTCAAGTCTAATAAGGTACATACGGTGCCAAGGTAGAAAAATGGGGCCGCTATGGGCTGCGTTTCCTGGGGGTGCTGAAACACGCATAGCGAATAAATGCCAAAATACAAACAAGTCATAAGTGGAAACTTGTTGATTAATACCTCGAATCCTTAAGCTGGGCTGGTTAGTTTGTAAAAACTGAGCCAGATCAGCCGTGCTAATACCTGGTTGTTCCTGATCGAGAAGAACGATTCCTCGTAAGAAATCATCTTTAGCAGCTTCATTTGTTAAGATATTGCGCCTAATTCCCATCCTGATTCCCTTCATAAAGTTCAGCTAATTCATCTTCAGGAAGTTCGACATCAAAGGTATCAATAATCTTCTTAACCATATCTACAGCGGATTTAAAGGAGTATTGGGGCAGGCTATGATTATGAACAGTGCCATTATTCATAACCTGAGTATGAGACTCTAACGGCTTACCATCAATAAGAATGCGATAAGTTGTGTAGATTTCAATTGTTTTGCCTTTGTAAACCTCGTCTCGTTTGGTCATAAAGTCGTCACTATGTTCATGTCCAGAGCTATGCGGTACAGCTTCCATTATTTCTTTCTTGAGAGGTGAAATAAGATCTTCTAAAGACTTCTCTGCTGCCATAAATCATCCTTTCCTAAAGTTTTGAAGAAGGGGTTGGTAGCTATATCAACTGGGTACCTAACTAGACTTGGTTTTTTCTATATCTTCTTGAAATTGCTTTTGAAGTTCGTCCAAACGCTTTTGGTCTCTATCTTTTTGCCTCATGGCTTCAGCTAAGTCCTGAGCACTCTGCAAAGCTTTTCGCTCGGGTGCATCAGGAAAAAAGACAAGATCATTAAACCCACTTAACGGTAATGGCTCACGGTTAAGCTTAATTTCAATAAGAGTGGTCGTAAAAGGATAAAAGAATCTAACCTCTTTATTGAGTTCAGATAAATCAATAACACCATCCCAAAGTTGCATGTCATCACCCACTTTGGCTTTAAGCTTTTCGGTATACCCATGATACCCAACGAGAACCGTGCCTGATGAAGCAAGAAGTCTTATGCCTAAGGTTGCTCCTGAGACATCAACCGAATCGAGATTGATATGGAAACACCTGAAACTCGGATCTGCTTTGTAAACATGGATATCCATTTTGAAATCTTTTTGTTCTTCTGAAATTGATAACCAAGTTTCACTATCTTTAGGTTTGTAAATAAAATCAATATAGTAATCAGGCACAGGCTCGCCACGTTCGTCAACAACACGAAAAACAAGCTGTTGCCAAGCATCTAACTGCTTGTCTCCTTTCGCTTTCTTTGCAGTATCAAGTACAGTCTTGCTATGTGCATTGGTTTTCTCAAGATAAGTCTTAAAGGTAGCTGCACTATGAACAGCTAAACCTTCTAAAAGTAAATCAATCAGGACTTGGCTAGGATCATCCATGATGCTGCCATGATCAAGATCAGCAATGGGGATTAAAGAAATATCAACATTACTCCAATCAGCCGTTGTAACTCTCTTATCTTTTTCAATACCAGTTGAAAGGTCAAGTATGATTTTGCGTGTATTAAGAGCGCAACCTGCTAACCGAACCGTTCCATCTGAGCCATCTTCACTCACTAATTTTTGTATGCCCTTATATTTACTGATACCGCAAAACGTGAAAACGTAAGGGGTTGTTTTTGTTTCACCATAAAAGGTATTTTTCCCAATCATATCTTCATGGGCTAAGTCCCAAGTAAATTTGCTACCTAACTCGAGTCCATCCAGTACAAGATCACCAGCTTCCATAAAATCAGGACCTCGTTCACGGTTCCCCTTTATAAGAGAGCCAAGCCAGCCTCTTCCTTTATGCGCTAAAGGGGAACCAAAAGTGGCAGGTGCTAACCCTATTAAGTGACGTAAGCGTTCTCGTCTGGAGCTATATTTAACAAGCCATGCCCTTAGTACCAGCATACCTGTAGAGTGAACAATGGCGTCAAATTCTTCATCAGCAGTGAGTCCTACCTGTAAACGTAACGCACGATCAAATCCTTCAGCAATATCTTTTAGAGTAATTTCATTAGTTAGCGTTTTGTAGGTGACAATATGAATGTTATCTTCGCTATAGCCACTAGCTAGTAAAATTTCTTTCCAGCGACCAAAGCCCGCACCTTTAGCTGAATAACCATGAACCAAGACAATAGGACGATCCGCCATTAAGAAGCCTTAAAGGTCAAAAGGTCAGCCATGCTGAATTGGCCCGGGGTGCTACCCAAATCAGGTTGCCAATTACGATCACTACCCAAGAAGGACGTTTCATCAAGCTCGAGTAATCCAATGAGTGTTTCAGCTACGATCAAGGCACCTAAAGGTCCTAGACCTTCGCCTTTCTCAAAGACACCCTCTTGAGTCTCACGGCCGACAGCTTGAGCTTCAGCAAGTAAGTAAAACCAAAGTGGTGTACCATTCATAGCGATACTTGACGTTTCAGCATTAATGAGTTGAGTAACTGCATCCTGATGTGCTTGTGAGATACCAGCAGCCTTAGCAGCCGTTTCACCAGAAGGAAGTAAGAAGCTTTGCCCTCTAAGCAAGTTACGAGTAGCTAAAGACTTCTCACCCTCATTAATAAAAGGTAAATCAAGTAAATCAGCAGCTAGTTTCAAATCTAACTTCTCAGCTCGAGCTGAACTCTTTGCAGGTAGTACATCAAATACTTCCGGCCACTGTACAACTCGTTCTGGTCTATCTACTGCATCAAAGCCAAAGCCAAGGGTTCCACCAAAAAGCTCAAAGAGCGAACCACCTGCTTGAACACGTAATTTCTGAGGAGCCATAGAATGACCAAAACGATAAGCAGCAGCAGAAAACTCAATAGGTATGAACCCACGTTTATGACCAGTAAAAAGCTTTCTACCTGTACTTAAAATGCGATCAACAACAGGCTGACCAACCATATGAACAAGAAA
>CAYGTA010000428.1:0-4218 GCA_964352605.1 uncultured bacterium
TTCTTTGTTCATCTCACTAGTTTATCGCTTTGGCATTCTCCTGCGTAAGGTGAGTAAGTTATTGAAGTTCCATGAACCATTGCACCCTTGGCTGAGTTGGTTTGTTTTTACTCCCCCGGGTCGCACGAATGGTCTGATGGTGCAACCATTCGTGGAAATGCTATTAAGACGTAGGAATGTCTTTAAAAGCTTCTGGCGGCGTTAAGCTTCGCCAGTTCCAAGCCCCATTTCGTTGCGGAGGCCAAATGACAGCGCTTGCTCTACCCGCAATGCTCAGCTCTTTAATAGCACCAAAATAACGTGAATCCTCACTACCCCCTTTAGAGCTTTGGCGATTATCACCCATAACAAAATAATGGCCTTCAGGAACAACTAAATCTAAAATAAAAGGAGCATTTTCAGGCGCATCTTCAGGGATGGGTTTTAAAGAAGCTAAAGTTGGACCATAAAAGAGTTGTACATCTGGGTTATTAAGGTTTTCTACATTTAAATATTGACTATGAAAAGGTAATTCAGGGTAAGCTTCACCACTGGGTGTTCTAAGCATGTCTATAACCATGCCAGTTAACTCAAAATTACTTTGAGTAACAACAGGGAAATCAACAGGGTCAGGTCTTATTTGCCCTGTACTAGTAATAAAAGACTGGTTTATAGAGTGATCATTAACAATGACTTGACCTGCTTCTATACGAATACGGTCACCCGCAACTGCAACGACACGTTTAATAAAAAAAGGTCGTCGTTCCCCAGATTGAGCAGTAGGTGAATTTTCAGGTTCCCTTACCACAACAACATCACCACGTTGATAAGCACCTAAAATGCCAGCGCGACGTAACCATGTTTCATACTTAGGTATAAAAACCCGATCTCCTTGCAAAAGAGATAGTAAGATATTCTGGCTACCCGTACCACCATTTAGATTCGGAGACATAGAACTACCTACCACGCCAACTGTATTAAAGACAAAAGTAACAATGAGAAAAGCAACAATGAGCGCTTCAGCGTAGCCTTTAAGTTCTAGCAAAAGGCGTTTGGGTATAGTTTGAGATTGGGTTTGAGAAGATGCTGAGCTAGATACGCTAGCTACTTTAGATTGCGCCATGTAAAAATACCTTTCTTAGCAGTCATAATACTACACTACAATTCTTAGTTTGGCTGCGACAAAGCGCAACTGCTTTTTTAAAAAGTCATGCTAAACCAGTGTGGCTAAAGCAAAATTAGCTATGCTGCTAAGTATGCCTGCCTATATTATGAACCGAGCAGACTTGCCTCTAAAGCAACGTCACTACGACACCATTATTTTAGGTGCAGGGCTCTTAGGCTTAGCTGCTGCGTTTTACATAAAACGCTTTCAGCCTGACAAAACAGTATTAATTATTGAGCAAGAAGGCGTACCTAGTGAAGCAGGTGCAAGTCATGTATCACCCGGCATTATTCCAAGTAGTCACACAGATAAAGAAATCCAAAGCAAATTAGTTTGGACCCTTCAGACCTTTAAAACCATAGCGCAAGAAACAGCTGTAAAAAGACCCAATAGTAACGTCATTAAACAACTTGGAATACTCGAGCTTTTTAAAGAACCATCCGAAACGAATAAGCGTTTATCAGATTTTAAATTAAGTAAACCGCTGCAAGCCTTGTTAGCTGAAATGATAAATACAGATAGCTTTAGTTACGCAAGCCAGCAAACAAACGCTGCTTACGCTAATGCAGAAGCGATTGCTTCTTACTATGCTTATGGTGCTGTTAAGTTAGGCGCTGACCTTATGTTAAACACTCGAGTGGCCACTTTAACAGGGCAAGGTTTGATACTCGAGCGGCTCGAGTTTGATAGGTTTATGCAGCGTGTGGTTGTGCGAGAAGATAAGGTTTCAGCGGCAAGAGTGGTGCTTGCCTTGGGTGCTCAGACGGCTAGTTTTGCTGAGGATGCTTTGGGTGAACTTTTGCCTTATAAGCACTTTTATAAGCAGTACCCAAGAATAGAAGCAGATGCTCGTTTGCCTTTAGTTAAGGGCGTGGTTAGTATGCCCATAGTAAAGGCGTCTGGCTTTCATTTTAGACCTCAGGGTGAAGGTTTACTTGTAGTGCCACCTTCTTTAGCTGCTGACCCGAAAGGCTATGTAGCTGTGGAAGGTAAAATGATGGGGGTGCAGGTGGGTTTAAGAAGAGAGCTGTTGGAGCAGCTTATAGAATACGCAGATGATTTGCCGGTACTGACATGGGAGAGTCTTAATTTAGGTAAAACCTTGGCCAAAGTTAGAGGTACTTGGGAGGTTATAACGCCTTCAGGTTTACCTGAATGGCGAAAGCTTAGCGTAGAGCACTACAGCCTGGTTGGGGGCGATTTGGGTGTTGCGCTAGGCGTAGCAGAAGCCTATGACTTAGCTGCCAGCCTAGCTGCTGTAAAAGAGCGGCCTTGGTGAGTATAAAAAGTCAAGCTTTAGGTGAATAGAACCTGACTAGATTTTTCAGGCACAGTTAAGCTTAACAAACCGGCTTCCGCACTCAGAGGGTCAGTAAATAAAGATGATAAAGCTGCATTATTTAAGCCAAGTTTCCAAAGCTCTAAAGAGATGTTCGCAGTAGGACCTCTATTAATAACCGTAATCACCGTTTTACTACTCAACACTCGAGCAAAAGCATAAACATCTTTTTTGGCATATAAACTCATAAAGGCACCGTCTTGTAAAACCTTATTTTCTTTCCTAAAGGCAATTAGCGTTTCGTAGTGCTGTTTTAAGTCTTGATTCCAAGTTTCTTCATGCCAAGGGAAGGTTCGGCGGCAATCAGGGTCATGCTCACCTTGCATGCCCACCTCATCACCATAATAAACACAGGGCACCCCGATATAAGTAAATAAACATGTTACCGCTAGCTTCATGAGCGCAAGATCATTTTTAACAAAAGTCAAAAATCTAGGCGTGTCATGCGAACCAAGCAAATTAAACTGAGCTAACTGAATCTCAAAAGGTAAACGCACTCGAGCGCGCATAAGCATGTAGTCAAAATCTTTGGCATCTATCTTTAAAGGGTGATTTCGAACATCTTTACCTGCCAGAAAAGCCCATAAAGGACTAGTGAAGCCGTAGTAATTCATAGCGGCATCTTCTTGGTCACCTTGTAGCCATTTGCTAGCTTCAAAGAAATGCTCACCTAAGAAAAAAGAATCAGGGTTTTCTTCTTTTAAAGTCTGCCTAAAATGCTTTACATAATCAGCATTATTAATAGCGCCAGAACCCTCACCTAGCATATGAATGACATCAAAACGCCAGCCATCAATGCGGTAGGGTTCACGCATCCAAGTTCGTAAAATAGCGTCATCATTTCGATAAACAATATCCCTTAGCTTTTCACTTTTGTAATTTAAAACAGGTAAGGTTTTAACCCCGTACCAACCATGATAACTTTCAGGGTCATCATTTTGAAAAACGTAAAACTCTCGTTTATCAGACTGTTCAGACTGATAAGCCCCCTCTCCTTCATGCTCGTTATACCTATCAAACCAAACATGTCTTTCACTCGTATGGTTCACAACGGCATCTAACAAAATACGCATGTTGCGCTTTTTTAAATCAGCACACAGCTGAGCAAAAGTTTCTTTAGTACCAAAATGCCTGTCAATCTCATAAAAATCAACCGTGTCATATTTATGGGAACTAGGGGACTCAAAAATAGGATTCAGGTATAAGCCAGTCACCCCTAAGGCTTGCAAGTAATCAAGCTTTTGTCTTATGCCTTCAAGATCACCACCATAAAACTCACGGGGCCCCTGTGAGCGGTCAGGCAAGTCGCCCCATTGTTTAACCACAACAGGTTTACCCTCGTACAAGTACTCACCCTCTTGCACATTATTGCTAGGGTCACCATCAAAAAAACGCTCAGGGAAAATTTGATAAAAGACTTGCGAGCGAACCCAAGGAACCGCCCTATAGTGAGGGTTAAGCCGAAAATGCAAATCACGCTCAGGAAAAAACCTTTTTACTGCCCCAGAAGCGTCAAGCCAGAACTGCAGACCCTTATACAAGAATTTAAAGCAATACAGCGTTAGATCCTCAGCCGTATTTAATCTCAAAATGCCCTGCCAGATATTCCAAGCATCATCTGCAACAAGCTCCAAAGGACTAAAAACCCCTTCATTATCAGGCTCACTACGCAGCCAAGCCTGCTCGAGTGTAATGTCTTTGGGTACGCGTAAACGAAGCAAGTAGCCTTCATCGG
>CAYGTA010000429.1:0-1152 GCA_964352605.1 uncultured bacterium
GGTCGCACGAATGGTCTGATGGTGCAACCATTCGTGGAAATGCTATATAAATCAATCATCCGTTAGGTGGAAAACGACTGTAGTTACTATGAAAGATATAGCTTTAGCAGTTGTTGTAAAACACAATAAGGTACTCATGCAGCACCGTTACCGTAAACAAGACGGCATGGTCTTTGAATTTCCAGGAGGAGCCATAGATGTTGGTGAAACACCACAAGACGCAGCGCAACGAGAATTAAGTGAAGAAACCGGATTAAAAGCTCGAGCTGTCTTAACTACTTATGATTATAAGAATGCGTTTGGAGGCACTATCTATTTTGTACTTCTGAACATTTTGTCTGATGCTGAGCCTGTTGAAGTTGATAAAGCAAGGCAGCAGAGCTTTCATTGGTTTGCGTTAAAAGACATTCCGCAAGAAAAGTTATTTGAGGCAGACCAAGCTTTTATTAAGCATGATTTGCCTCAGTATTTGCTCTCCTAATTGACTAGCGGTTACAAGCTTTTAGGAATGATGTTTCCGTAGCGGTGGGTTCTTTCGCTTATGGCTTGCTCTAAAAGGTAGTACCTGAGCTCTAAACGCCCGTTGTCTAGTAAGGGCTCATGAATGATAGGGATGTGCGCTTCTTGTGCAGCTTTGATTACGCTTTCATTTAGAGGGCTTAGCGTTCTTAAGCGACTTAGTTTGTAACTGCTTAGGCTGTTGGCGATGCTTTCATCTGACTCTATTTTTTGATTGAGGCTAAGGTTGTTTAAGCCTTTTAGGTTGGCTTCGGGTGAGACACTTATGTTCAGGGTGACCTTGCAGGTTTTTGCTGCGATGATTATTTTGCATACATCTTCTAAAGAGTCGTTTTCTTGTACGCGAAGTAACATGGTTTTTAGCGGCTTGTAGCGAAATACGTTGTCTTCACCTAAAAGCTTGCTAGGGTCATGCTCTAGCGAAAAGTGATCTTGCCATGCATGGGCGTAGCGCTGGGCAGTGTGGCTTAGGGCTTTTTTATTTATGCCTTCTTGACTTAATTGCTCTATTAGGGTTTCCACGTTTTTGTTTGGGCTGGCTACAGGCATGTCAGGCTGTTCTTGTTTAGCTGTCCATGTGCCTAAGCTTAATACGTAGTTGGGGCCACCTGCTTTTGCACCGTTACCAAAGGC
>CAYGTA010000429.1:1252-4213 GCA_964352605.1 uncultured bacterium
ATAGGGAAGTTCCAAGGCGGTGTAATAAGCACAGTACCTAAAGGCCTAAAGTCAGCATCAGCTAGCTCAGTATGCATAAGGTCAAGCGCTCGAGCGTAATAAGTAGCAAAGTCAATGGCTTCTGAAACTTCAACATCTGCCTGCGGTATGGTTTTGCCGCCATCAAACATGGCAACCCCAATGAGTTCAGCACGTCTCTCCGCAAGGTTTGTTGCACAAGCAAGGAGTAAAGCTTTACGATCTTCAATACTCGAGTTTTGCCATCTTTGTTGGGCGTCTTTTGCTGTGTTTAGTGCTTCGTTTATTTGTTCTCGGCTAGCTAAGCTGTATTGGTAGGCGGTTTCTGTGGGTTTGCTGGGGTTGTGGCCTTGGCCTTTTTCTTCGGTCTGTATAAACTTGCCGGTGATTTGTAAGGGAATGTCTTGGGCGCTGTGGTTTTGCCATGTTTCTGCTATGGTTTTTGCCCATGCAATGTTGGCGGCTAGGGAGAAGTCGGTGTCTGCTTCGTTTTTAAAGGCATCTGTACTGCTAAAACTTGGTTTTTCTGTATTTCGGTTTTGTTTGCGGTTGGGTTCTGCCGAGATTTCATGTGCGCGTTCTACTGCGGTTAAGAAGAATTGTTTTTGTTTTTCCCAGCTTTTTGAACCTACTTCTAATCCAAATAAGTCTCGTAAGAAGTTTTCTTCTGCGGTGTTTTCATCTAAACGACGAACAAGGTAGGAAATGGCACTATGAAAGTCTTCTTTTTTAACAACAGGTGCATAGAGTAGTAAGCCGTTAGCGGCATCTTGTACAGCTCTTGCTTGATGATTTGCCATGCCTTCAAGCATTTCAAATTCAACATGCTTCTGTACACCATGGGCATCACGTAGTTTTATGGCAAAGGCGACATCAAATAAATTGTGGCTAGCTATGCCTAAATTGACCGATTGTGCATGTTCGGGCTGCATGCCGTATATGACCATGCGTTTGTAATTGGCATCTACATCAGCTTTGTTTTTGTAGGGGGCTTGCTGCCAGCCGTGTATAGAGGCTTCTACTTGTTCCATAGCGAGGTTTGCACCTTTGACGAGGCGTACCTTTATGATTGCGCCACCTCTAGCATGGCGTTTTATGGCCCACTGTGTGAGTTCTTGTTGGGCTTTGTAAGTGTCTGGCAGGTAGGCTTGAAGTACAATGCCGGCTTTGTAACTAAGAAATTCATCTTCATCTAGAACTTGTTTAAAGGCGTCTAGGGTTAAGTGGAGATCGCGGTATTCTTCCATGTCTAAATTGACAAATTTTTGAACCTTTGTGCCGTTGCTTTGGGTAAATTGATTTTGCATGGCGGCGCGGTAAAGAGTTCTTAAGCGTTCTTTGATTTCACTTAAAGTGTCTTCGTAAGCTAGTAAGTTTATTTGACTAAAAATAGAGGATATTTTTACTGATATATACTCAACATCTGGTTTTTTAATGAGATCAAGATAAGCAGCAAAGCGCTTTTTGGCTTCTGATTCACCTAAAATGGCTTCACCAAGTTGATTAAGATTGAGTCTTGTATCTGAAGCGTAACGTTTTTTTAAGTAAGCTTTGAGCTTGCTTTCTTCAGCAGGTAAAATAACGCGGCTGGTTTCTTGTCTGAGTTTCTCAACAATAAAAGGAACCACCATTTTGGGGCTGTATTGCGCTACTTCTGTACCAACTTTTAAGGCAGCTTGCTCCCATGCTTGCATGTATTTAGGTACACCGTAGGTATCTACTAAATATTTAAGTTGGTCTGCAATGCGTTTCGGTTCATGACTACGAAAAGCTTGGTCAGACATAGCCATAGTCATGATTTTGCCAGCAGGGTCATCCATCATGCCAGCAAGTTTTTGTCCTTCAGCCTTTTCGCTTGGCGTTTGTTCCTCTTTAGCTCTTTTGAGTAAGGAAGCTGCAAGAGTGACAGCTTCTTGAGCAAGTTTGTTTATATCTATGTTGCTTTGTGGGTTGGAGAGGGTTGGGGTCATGACTTAGTCCTTTCAGGCGCTATAACCAAGTGATTTAGAAATATGTTTGGCGGTTGAGATGGCTGCTTGAGCTAATACATCTAATTTGTCTTCATCTATACGAATGCTAGGTGCCACAATGCTAAGAGCTGCTTGAACTTCAGCATTGCTGCCAAAAATGGGTGCAGCTGCGGTCATGAGACCTTGCTCTAACTCACCCTTAGCCGTGGCGTAGCCTTGCTTACGTATTTTTTTGAGTTGCTTTGCAAGTTTTGTGGCATCTAAAGTTTGTTTTGTAAAGCGTTTTTGCTCTTGAGTCCAGAGTGCCTCTAAGGTAGTTTGACTCTGATAGGCAAGCAATACTTTACCTGTGGAGGTTGCGTGCACCGGCAAACGACTACCTATGTACTGAGAAATGCCCACTAGGTGTTTACCCACAACTTCATCTATAACTAAGCTCGAAAAGGTTTTGTCTTCAGCCAAATGAAGCACTTCAAGGGTTACGGTTTCGCCTGTTTTTTGGCTTAAGTGTTCAAGAGGTTCACGGCTGACAAACCGCAAATTATTACTACGCATAGCCCGACCCCCCAAAACAATAGCTTCAGCACCCAGCCTATAGCCACTATTACTTTTTTGAATGAGCCCCTCTGACTCTAAAGCACTCAAAATACGAAAGGTTGTGCTCTTGTTTAAACCAGATAAATCTGTCAGGGTAATTAAGTCAAGTTCAGGGTTGTCATCATCAAAAAGTTTTAAAAGCTGAATAGCTCGAGTTACTGCTTGCGTTCCACTGTAAGAGGTGTTTTGCTTAAGCATATTAATTTCATATTATGGCATAGTATGTCAGAATATGAAATACTTAGGTTCTATAATCTGTACACAGCATGAAGCAAAGATAGTGCACTAAAAAAGCCTATCTAGAGTCTAGATAGGCGCAGGACTAAACTAATAGCATTTCCACGAATGGTTGCACCATCAGACCATTCGTGCGACC
>CAYGTA010000430.1:0-4212 GCA_964352605.1 uncultured bacterium
AAAAACAAACCAACTCAGCCAAGGGTGCAATGTTTCATGGAACTGCAATAAGTTGCAAAAAAGGCAGGGCTTTAGTTTAGTAGAAGTATTAGTTGCGATAGCTATTTTTGGTGTTTTGATGTCTGCATTGGTAGGTGTTTTGAATGCAAATAGTGGAGCAACAAGTCAGCAAGTAAGTAACGTAAATGCGGGCTTAGCAGCTAGACTTTCTATGATGCGAATTACAGAAATTGTATCTCAAGCACACTACATTTATCCTGCAGGGCAAACCCTTACCCTGAATCTTAACAGTGGAAACTCTGCAACTATTGTGACTGGGCAATCTAGTTTGGCTGTATTACTTCCAGAAGGTACAACTTATTGCACAGATCCAAATGGTAAGAGTGCAAATGGTCAGCAGTATTGTGGTTATGTCTTCAGTATAGAAGATAGGTCAATGTTTGCTAATTTACTTGGCAACTCAAAACATGAAACTGATAGCGTACTTGTTGCTTGGCGCAGCTTTAACCTAGATTGGGTAAAAAGTGCTGTACCAAGTACTGCTTTAGGTACATGGACAGGTGTTGAAAGACAACTGCTAGCTGACTCAGTCGTACCTGTTTCTGCAGGAACAAACTTAGGCGGCTCAGATATCTTGACCGTAAGTGAAGTTAGACCCAAATTCGATAGGGATATCTTTTTTAGTTACGATGAATCAGATACAGACCAAGCTACCGGATTGATCAGAGCGGTTACACCCAGGCTAGGTGTGCGCTTAGGGAAAAAAGAAACAGAATCTGCATTTAAAAGAACTCATATTGTAGCGCGATCTATTCCCAGAGGTGCTTTACCAAATCCAGATTAAACTTAGGTCACCAGAGAAGTAAAAGCTTCATAGTGCGTTTAGCCATGATTTCTGAGGGCTAAACGTTTTACTATGGCGCATGTCTGCATTTATTCATCATATTGAAACATGTCTACCAGAGCACACCTACCAGCAGACTGACCTAAGCCTCGTTATGAAGCGACAATTTAAGAAGGACCGCAAAGCGCAAAAAATAATTGGTCAAATCTATAAGCAATCAGCTATTGAAACAAGGCATAGTGTCTTACCTGAGCTAAATGAAAGTAGTAGTTTTTTCTTTAATGAAAACGGCTGGCTCGAGTGTTCTACTAAGCTTCGAAATGACTTGTATGCGCTTGAAGCAAAACGTTTATTTGTAGCTGCTGCACGTGCTGCGCTTGCTAAGGTTGCTTATTTAGGTGAAGTTACGCATGTCATTACAGTGTCCTGTACAGGTTTTTTTGCGCCAGGGCCAGCTTATTTTATTGTAAAAGAGCTTGGTTTAGCAGCCACGGTTGAGCGCTACCATGTTGGCTTTATGGGCTGCTACGCGGCCTTTCCGGCACTCAGAATGGCGCAAGCCTTCTGTCAAGATGAAAATGCAGTTGTACTTTTAGTATCTGTAGAGCTTTGCACCTTGCATTTGCAGTCAAGTGCAGCTGCTGACAGTTTATTATCAGCAAGTGTATTTGCAGATGGTGCAGCTGCCGTTGTGCTTAGTGCCAAGCCACCGCAAAGCAAAGCACTCGAGCTTGCTGGTTTTGCAACAACGCTTGTGCCTGACTCTGAAGATAAGATGGCTTGGACAATTGCAGATACGGGGTTTGAAATGGTCTTATCGAGTTATGTTCCTAAACTTCTTGAGACTAATATTCTTGAGGCGACAGAGAAGCTCTTTGAAAAGCTCGAGTTTTCTGTTAATGCGGTTGATATGTGGGCGGTGCATCCGGGTGGGCGCGCTATTCTTGATAGGGTTGCTTCAGGCTTGTCGCTTGAAGCGGCAGCGTTGTGGGCATCTTATGAAGTGCTTAGAGACTATGGCAATATGAGTAGTGCAACGGTTCTTTTTGTTCTTGAAAAGTTACTTAGAGCTGGTAATACTGATGAGCTTGTTTGTGCCATGGCGTTTGGGCCGGGCTTAACGGTTGAGAGTGGGTTGTTTCGTTTATGTTGACGTTTTTATTAAAAGAGCGAGCGGTGTCGCTGCAAGAAGAAATGGATAAGCTTGATTGTGACCCGACTAAGTTAGCTAAGACCTATCATTATTTTGGACGTATTAATGCGTGGGTGGCTATGTGGCGCTGGGTGTATGTTCAGCAGATTAGGCCTTTAAGACCTAAAACACTTTTAGATATTGGCTGTGGTGGGGGTGACCTAAGTGTAGCGGTTGCAAAATGGGCTAAGCAGGATGGGTTTGAGCTAAGCATTACAGCAATTGATCCTGATGATAGAGCTATTGCATTTGCAACCCAAAGACCAGAAGAGTCAAGCATTATTTACCGGCAAGCTATTGCGGCTGACTTGAGAAAAGAAGAAGCTAAGTTTGATGTTGTTATTTCAAATCATTTATTGCATCATTTAAACCCTGAAACACTGCTAACCTTATGTGAAGATTCTAAAGCACTCGCAATTAAAAAAGTGATTCACAATGACTTAAGACGTAGTGACTTAGCGTATTTAGGTTATTTCTTGACCAGCCCGTTTTTTCGAGATTCTTTTATAACTACAGATGGGTTGCGTTCCATAAGAAGAAGCTTCACCCGAGAAGAACTCGAGTCTTTAGTACCGGAAGACTGGCAGGTGCTTCCGCTCATTCCTTACCGTAACTTGCTTCTTTACAGACATTTGGATGCCTAAATGCAGGATGTCATTATTGTGGGTGCGGGGCCTGTAGGCCTGCTTTTGGCTAACCGCTTACTACAACTTGGCATTAAGGTAAGCCTGCTAGAAAAACACAAAGAACGACGTGAACACTCCCGCTCTATAGGCATTCACCCGCCCTCACTAGAAAAACTCGAGCTTTTAGGCTGTGTTTCAGATTTTTTGGCTAAAGGCGTTAAGGTAAACTCTGGTGTAGCCTTTTCAAATACGAAGTTGCTAGCTGAACTCTCCTTTGCATCTTGCCCTAAACCCTACGATTTTGTACTTACCTTAGCGCAACACGAAACAGAAGCTATCCTAGAGCAACAGTTAAACAATGCAGACTCGAGTGTTTTACGTAAAGGCGTAACTGTAACAGGCATTCAGCAAAACCATGATTTTGTAGAGTTAAACATTCAAGGTGATTCAGAGGCTCAAGAAAGCCTAAGCGCTCGTTACGTTGTTGCTTGTGACGGTAAAAACAGTAATTTAAGAACGCTCAGTGAGATTCCGTTTATAGGAAAGAGCTATCCAGATACTTACATAATGGGTGACTTTGGTGACACTACAAAGCTAGCTACCGCAGCAGGTATTTATCTTTGCAAAGAAGGCTTAATTGAATCTTTCCCGCTACCCAATCAAACCAGAAGATGGGTTGCAAAAACCAAAACATACATAGCAAACCCCAGCAAAGAACAGCTTGCCAAAATCATAAAACAAAGACTCGAGCATGACTTAGCACTAAACACAAATACAATGATGAGTGGCTTTGGTGTACAACGCTACTTAGCTAAAACCTTTGTGAAAGACCGCCTGCTACTAGCTGGAGACGCTGCTCACATTTTAAGCCCTATTGGTGGGCAAGGCATGAATTTAGGATGGTTAGACGCATGGAGCGCAGCAGACAGTTTAAAGCAATGTTTAGAACAACCCAGGCAAGCACAAACTCACTTAAGTACTTATAATCTAAAGCGTAAAAGATCAGCTAGAACAGCCATTTTACGAGCTGCCTTTAACATGCACTTAGGCAGACAAACAAAGCTACCTAAACTCAAAAACACTCTTGTAAAAACCATGCTTAACAGCCCACTCGAGCGTTACTTTGCGAGCATCTTCACCATGCGAGGGCTTTGAAAAATGTTTGGAAAAGACTCAAGTTGCCAGCGCAGAGCTCTGAGGCAATTGCGTGACATTAAAAGTCTACGCAAACCCAGCTGTAGAGTTTAACGCAAAATCTTTAAGCTGGATGATTTTATCAGTTGCAGTTACGACTGCTGATAAACTTCGCTTTCTTGGGTTTGTATGCTTATAGGGGTTGGTTTTTTGCTGAAGTACTCAATGATTAACATAGGTAGTGCCAGCGCTGCGTAGATGACGGCGATAAATGACCAGAGGAATGCCATTATGATTTTTAGGGTGAGGCGTAATGCTTGCATAGCTAGAACTCCTTAGTTGGGGTTGATTGTAAGATACAGCTATTTTTCTTTAGAAGTTTGAGCTAAAGATGAACCTGTACTCATACTAAACTG
>CAYGTA010000431.1:0-4180 GCA_964352605.1 uncultured bacterium
ACAACATAAATTTGAATAAAAAAAGCTAGCTTCATCTGGCATAGCCTTACTTTACGCCTAATTAGCCTTTTAGCGTATGACTCTCTGCATAACAACATAACGTGTTTTATTATCATTACAATCAATCATAAAAGGATGAATCTCACAAGATAAGACCAGTACAAGCTCATTCTCGGAGATAAAAGCAAGCTCCAAGCTCTCCCCTGGTATTGCTTCATTCCAGAATGTAGGTTCAGAACCACAATTTACAAGCTCTGCACTAAAAGATGCATCAACAAGCTGCAGATTACGCCCATCAAACTGATACTTACCCTCCTCAAAAGCCTTAGCTGAACTTATACAAAAATTATAGCTAGATGACCAACTATAAAGCAGATCATAACTACCCTCTGAGTGAAAATAAAAAGCTAAGCCTGAACCACTCGAGTCAAAAGAAAGCTCTGCACCTCGCTCCCATACATCTCCTGTAGGAATACTAACTGCGTACGTCCATTCACCTACGAGCATGTCAGGTGTTACAGCTAAAGGATTACTCATGGCACGCAAATAAACACAATAATCAGCTGTATACACAACATCACCCTGTGTAAAACAACCTGCATCTGCATTAGAAACCCCTGAAGGTAGCTGAGCTGATGTTTCAAAGTTTGAAGGGTCTTGCCCTCCCACAGTAACAAACATAAGATTTGCTCCCCCTAAGGCCTCAAATTGCTCTGGTGTCGCTGCAAAGCTAGCGAGTAGAAAGGTATTATTGACAAAATCCACTGAAGAAAATAAGGCTACGCGTACAGCCGCACTATCCATAAAACCATCTATAGTAACCAAAAGACCATTAGCAACATAATCTTGACTAAGAATCGTGTAGCCACTTAATCCTGTGCTAAGGATAGCCTGTTCAAGTAGCTGCTCAGCTGAGAAATTGTTCTGATTAATGGTGGACAGTAATAAAATATCAGCGCCCACAGGATTATCAGGGTTTTCCTGCAAATAAATTAAGCCTTGCGCCTCATCAAGCTGAACTGTCCAGCCTACAGGCACATTAAAGACATAAGCTCCTTGCTGATAAGGTTCTAAAGGAGGGAAAGCTAAACAGATAGACCAAACAATAAGAATTAACCCAAAGCAGAAGGTTTTAAACACAAACGTAAGCATCCTATTTAGAGTTTACAGCAGCATTTAGCTAAACAAAGTGAATACTTCAAATCTGTTTAGGAATGAATTTTCAATAAGCTCCTGAACTTAAGAAGCTCAATACTTTAAGGTGGCGGGATGCTGGGGTGTCCTGCTACCCGACACTAGGGGTCGTATATACATTCCTTAAACGTCTAGAAGGGTCTTTGAATTATAAGGGAATTTTTGCATACTAACCTTCCATAGTTAAGCAAGGATTCTATAGGTCTCATAACCGACGATCTATCTAATAAGCGTTCAGCTGGTATCTTGTGGAAGTGTAAGCTAACACAGCACTTTCTCACCTTCCGTATACTTTTTTGCTTGTAAAAAAGATGTATACTTAAGCCACAATACATGTTCATTAAATGGCCCTTACTTTAGAAGCCTAAAATAGTTGGCACCGTAATCAGACGTCCTTAGATAGTTTAGAAAGGAGTTCTCATGACCCAGTTAGAGTATGTCGTTAGTCAATTCATTAAAGAGCATCCAAGGTGTACCCAAGCTGATATTATGGCTAGTTTTGCAAAGCCACCTGATGAAGGCATTCTTGATAATGTTTTAGAAGCCCTTCAGTTTCAACATCAAATTAAAGTGTTACCTATTCAACCGCAATCAGCTCAAGAACCCCTTATGACGTATTACTATCCTAGTGAATCTCTACTTAAAGCAGAACTTTGGCTTAAGGCTTAACTATGAGTTATCAACATATTCTGATTGCTTCTGGGGGTGCAAAGCACTCTCGTAAGGCAGAAAAGCGAGCTGTTGACTTAGCCAAAGCGTGTGGATCTAAGTTAACTTTGGTTTCTGTGGTACGTGCTTCTATTCCTGTTAGCAATTATGGCATTGGGCTTGATATGGGAACTAACATGTATTCAGACTTGCTTTATGATCAAAAGAAAGATCAGGAAGACATTTTAAAAAAAGCTTCTAAACGATGCACTCAGCATGGCTTTACTCCTGAAACACTTCTTTTAAGTGGTACTGCAGGTGAACAAATTGTTGAGGCTGCTAAAGCGCAAGGCTGCGATCTTATTGTTGTTGGAAGCCGTCAACTATCCCTTATGGGTACCCTTGCACAAGGCAGTGTTAGTGATTATGTCATGCGGCATGCACCTTGTGATGTTTTAATTGCACGGTAGACTAAAATGAAAGACCTTTTATCAACCAAAATTGACAAAAATCGGTTGCAGCTATTTGAACTGAAAATAAACTTTGGAATTAGTCTGTTTTCCTAGTTCAACACGACCTGATGTTGGTGGCAAAATCAAAACAAAACTTTGAAGGCTAACCTTAGCCACCTATATAGGTGGCTAAAGATGTCACTCAAACCATAGCGTTGAATTGTACCAAAAAACACAGCTAATCTAGCAAGAGCGATCTTTCCAAAAGGAAATCCAGTAATGACATTGTTCGATGAATTGGGTGTCATCTTTGAGGATGAATACTCTGTTGATCTATTCCCAATTGATGGTCAACCTGCTCTTTCACCCGTCCGCCTAGCCTTAACAACGCTCTTGCAATTCAAAGTATGGCTAACAGAGAAAGCAGCCTCAAACTGTTCGGGTTTGTCTAATTTGAGTAACCTTCTAGATAGCCTCGCGCCTGTAACTTGAACATCTGCGAGTAAATTCCTTCTGCTTCTAAGAGTTCTTCATGTGACCCTGCTTCTGAAATGATGCCATCTTTAAGTACAATTATCTTGTCTGCCATTCTTACGGTGCTAAAACGGTGTGAGATAATTATAGTTATGCGTTCTTTAGCTTGTTGGCGTAAGGCTTCGATTACTTCAAATTCTGCATTGGCGTCAAGTGCTGCGGTTGGTTCGTCAAAGATGAGCACAGAGCCATCTCGGAAGTAGAGTCTTGAGAGTGCCAAACGTTGCCACTGCCCTCCTGAAAGATTTTGCCCACCTTTAAACCATCGCCCAAGCATATTGTTATAGCCTTCAGGTAGAGTTTCAATAAATTCATTAGCTCCGGCGCGCTGGCTGGCATCTTTTACACTTTCATCATCAGTAAGTGATTCGGCACGTCCGAGGGCGATATTTTCATGTACTGTCATCTGGTACTGTCCAAAGTCTTGAAAAATAATGCTCATTTCTTCTTGCAAACTGCTAGGACTAAAGCGGCTTGCGTTTTGACCATTGATCAGAATGCGCCCTGAGCTGGGTTCATAAAGCTGGGTTAGAAGTTTAACTAAGGTAGTTTTACCTGCGCCGTTTTCGCCAACCAAGGCAAGGGCATTGCCGCGTTTTATAGTAAATGAAACGTCTTTAAGTACATCTTTTTCAGTTAGCGGGTAACGAAAACTAACGTTTTGGAATTCAATGGTTTCAATAGGTCCTTGCCATAGTTCACCAGCATCAAAATCTCGATCGGGTAGCTCTAAAAACTCAAATAAATTTCGCATGTAAAGCAAGTTCTGGTAGATGCCAGTAAAGCCTGAAAGTAAATTTGAGAATTGATTTTGAAGTTGTGATATGCCTTGAATAAAAAGCCCAAAGTCCCCCACACTAAGCATACCTTGTGCAGCGCGTCTTAGTACGGTAAGGGTAGCAACTGCAATCAGTCCTGCTGAGATTAGTGAGGAACCAAAACTCCAAGCACTGCGCCGCCTAACGAGTGAAATGAATTCTGTACGAAATTTTTGATAATACATTTGCCAGCGGGACAGTAAGTAATTCTCAAAACCAAAAAGCCTGACTTCTTTCACAGCTTCATCCGAAGTTAAAAGCTGCCCTAAATAATTTTGCACTCGGGCATCAGGTGCACGGCGGCGTAAAAGGCGATAATTCTGCGAGCCAAATTTACTGCTTACGAAGACACCAGGAATACTGGCAATAAGAATAAGTGGCACTACTGCCCAGCCAAGCTGCGCCATCAGTGCACTAACTGAACCAAGAGTAATAACGGACTGAAAGAGGGAAATGAGTTGGGTAAAAACACCAAGGGGGCGTGAGCCTACTTCACGGTAGGCGTTTTGAAGGGCATCATAAGTGTCTGCATCT
>CAYGTA010000432.1:0-1135 GCA_964352605.1 uncultured bacterium
TACTAGCTAAAGCTTCTATTGAGCTACCTATTTCAGCTTCAGGAAACCCCCAAGCTAGTCGAGCTTTACCCTCTGATTCTTCTGGCCAAACTATAAATGTCTGGTTAGCTAGCTTTAAATCTAAAACTGCCAAACGAAGCTGCTCAAGCGTTATTTTTTCACCTGTTAATGAAATTTCCTCATTTTCACGACCAACGAATTTAATAAGCAGAGGGCTTTCTGAAAGAACTTTTATTTTGTCATGCATGGCGTAGTTAATAAGCCCACCGGGTGTTGTGATAAATAGCAGATATGTTTCTCCTGCTTTTAATTCATGGGCTAATAAGCTCGGCTCATCAGAATCAGGTTTTTTGAATATGAATAGATACTCGAGTAAATTGAGTACCAAGCCTTCTGATTGTGGATTAAAGCTATGCGCAATGCAGGCTTCTGTAGCGAAGTAAGCTTCTATAAAGTAAAATTCGTGTTTTTCAGCTGTACTGAACCATTGTTTTCGGAGTTGAAGTTTAGCTTCTTTGCTAAGGGGTACTGCACCGTAGGTGTAAAACCTTAAGTTTGGCCAGAACTCATCTAGATAAGCGCCTTTGTTTTCTTCTTGGGCTTGGTTTATAAAAGCTTTTGCTAGGGCAGGTATGCCTGATATAGCGGTAACATTTTGTTTCAAACTTTGCTCAACTGTGCGATTGAGTCTTTTATTCCAATCTGGATGCCATAAATCTTTAAATTTTGGAATGTACATCCAGCGGAATGCCCACCAAGTTCTAGTTGGAATTAAGCCAGAAATATCAACTATGGGTAAACCTGTGCATGAATGCTCAATATAGGGTCTGGAGGCTAAAATGATTTGTTTGCCTTTTAGAAATGTTGACCATGACTTTGTGGTGTATAAGTAACTTGCTACCACTCGTACTAAGCTTCGGTCTAGGGTTTTTATGTAAGCTTTATTGATTGGAATATCTTTTGGCTGAGCTGTTGTTCCACTTGTTCGAGCAAACATGAGTACTGGGGATGATCCGAATAGCTTGCGTTTAGCATTTCCATGTTTTTTTACCTGCTCAAACAATGGATTTAGGATTTTGCTGTCACTTATAGGCAAACGCTTTAGGTCTTCAAGTGAGTTGCAGGACGTAAATCC
>CAYGTA010000432.1:1235-4154 GCA_964352605.1 uncultured bacterium
GTGGTAAATCAGTGTGTTCGAGCTGATTAGCTAGTGGGGGCATTTTAAGTTTTAGGGTTTTGACTACAGCTTAAGTTTTGGGTTTGGTCTTTTCGGCGAAGGTCAACTCTCCCCTGTTTTGAGATAGATTTGGTTTGAAAGTTTTAATTTGTGTTTGCCTTAATCAGGTTTGCCAAATCTTTCATTGAGTGCTTGTGTTATGGCTTCTGTTAAGCTGGTATCTGCTTTTTTAGCTTCTATAAGCCAGTGTTGCCTATGCGCTTTGGGTACCTTAATGCTTAGGTTCACAGGCTTCAAGTTTTGGTTTTCTGGTTTTCTGGTTTTCTGGTTTTCTGGTTCGTTAGTTTTGGCTTGCTTAATTAGATTTCCAAATTTGCTTTTACTACTCACAAGTCTAGCCCTTCAAGAATTTGCATGACTTCATCACCTAAACGCTGATAATCATTCCAAGCAACACGGAATTTAGATTCGCTGATATCACGAACAGTGACACCTTCAAGTGCAGACTTAGGAAAGCCAACAGTTCGGCGAATCATAGTTTTAAAAACAGGAATACCACCCTCTTCAAGATCAAGCCGCATAATCTCCCCCTCTTTACTAGGGTGAGGCGGAACTATACTCACTAAAGCCCTATAATTGGCATCCTCTAAATCTCTAGCTGTTTCAAGCATAGGCTGAAGACTAAGAACATCCGGTGCGGTAGGTAGGATAAGAAGATCGCAACCAGCTGCCAGCTCTTTTAAATCACTCGAGTCTGGTCTTGCAGGTGTATCTATAACCAAGTAATCTGCATTTCGTACGTGTTTCATAGCCTGGCGTTCATCTGCAACAGCAAATCTTAGGTTTCCTGATTCGGCCCATTTAATACTTGTTCTATTTGGATCACCATCTACTAGTACAGTGGTACCTTTATCGCTTAGATAATCAGCTAAATGAATCGCGGTAGTGCTTTTTGAAACACCACCTTTATAGCCTGTTATTGTAATTATTTTACTCACAGGCTGATACTAACACGAATTCTGGTAAACCAGAAAACCAGAAAACTGGTTTAAGCAGCTTGTTGACTTAACTGATTGAGGGTCTCCATGACTTCTGAACCTACCCGTTCATAGTCATACCAAGCAATACGCTTTAAAGAATCTTTTAAATCTCTAATGCAAACACCCTCACTAGCTGCACGAGGAAACCCAACTGTACGACGAATCATAGTGCTAAATACAGGCATGCCTGCAGCTAAAAACTCTTTTCTTAAAGCTTGTGCTTCGGTATTGGGAAAGGGAAGTGCAGCTGTAATAAGCACAACAAAAGGTGTATTTGCAATATCTCTTGTAACAGCTAGCAGAGGCTCAACAGATAAAACATCAGGCATGGTTGGTAAAATCATTAAGTCAGAACTCTGGCAAAGCATCTCTAAATCATCAGAACTAGGTCTTGATGCCGTATCAATAATCATATAGTCAGCTGATAAGTTGGGAGTTAACTCGTCTTCATTGATAAGCAAAAAATTTGGCTCTGTAGTCGCGTTCGCTAACCAAGACTCACAGCTTCGATTAGGGTCACCATCAACAAGAATGGTTTTACCAAAATCACTAAAGTAGGTTGCCAAATGAACCGCAGTGGTACTTTTACCAATACCACCCTTATAACCAGTAATTGTTATGACACGCATACCCTACAGTTTAACACTACCAGAAAACCAGAAAACCAGCTTTCTGGCATATGATACGTTTACTAAGGAATACTCGAGTCAATCAAACCAGAATCATCAAAAACTCTAAGCGAACTGCCTGCTTGCAAACGCTCTGGGAACACAACTAGATTCTTAGTTTCAGGATTCTTAGCAGAACTCACCAGTAAAGCTTCAATATCTTCACGCTGAAAAGCTAACGCACCCAAACGCTGCGTAATAGGCACTTCAGAACGCCTTAAACTATCTCGCCAAGGCAAAAATAAATCTAGTTCAGCAAGCCCCAACGCATCAAGATGATCACTAAGCATTAACACGGATGATAAGTTACAGTCCACAGAAAGCAAAATACGTGGCGGCCCTTTAACACCCTGAAGCTGATCGTTGCTTCTAAGGAGTGCCAAAACTTCTTCTAAAGCAGTAACAGGACTATCAGCAAGATACAAAGCTTCAAACTGACCCGCAGGATTGTAACGCCCACCAAATCGAAAAGAACCCACGGCTGAAAGGGCAGTAGCAGCATACTTAGCATGAATAACCCTAAAGAATGTTTGACTAAGTGCTTGCGTGGGTAATAAAGCAAAAGCCTTCTCTAAAGCTGAACTCATGAATTATAAAAAAACAAGCTAATCAAGCTGACCCACTTCAATAGCATGAACCAAGCCCTCAACCAACTCAAGATGCCCTTCTTCAAGATACTCAATGGGTTGTGCATTAGCTAAAGAAGGGTGAGGTGCTTTAAGCCAAATACGGACTAAGCTCATATCCCCATCTAAAAGCTCTCGTAGTTTATTAATAAGTTGTACTAAGCGAGCCAAATGATCTTGTAATTTAGGGGAAGCAGGATTCTTACCTAACCCCCTGGCTGAATACCCAACAATACTAGCCATTTCTTTTTGTGTAATAGCCAGGACATCTGCAAGTCGTTTAGCATCATAACGCCCAGTTTCAGGATCATGCACGCTAAGTAAAGTGTGATTAAGTAATGCCGTTGTCATAACCCAAGTATAGGGTATTCGCCTAAATGGGTCAATATCTGTTCATTTTTTGTTCTCTCACAATAGCTACAGAGAACAAGACTAAAACCAGAATACCAGAATACCAGAAAGCTGGCATAACTTTAAAAGCTAAAATGATAAACTATAAGGACCTTACTGAAACACAGCTAATCATCTTCTTATACCCTGTACCTGTAATAGTAATAAGCCCTTGAACGTGGAGTCTTTTAAGGG
>CAYGTA010000433.1:0-4154 GCA_964352605.1 uncultured bacterium
ACTAGGCTTTAGCTTAAACCCTAAAAAGCCTCAGCCACGGGTTGAGCTTCATTCATAATCATTTGCAGCATACTATCCGCTTTAGGAATACCATAACCATTACCCCAACCTGAAACTGCTTCAGCACCACTTGCTAAGTAGCTTTCAAAAGAGCTTGTTCCTGGTGCTTCTGCTAGACCTAACGCAATCATGCCAGCTACTATGGGTGAGGCGAATGAAGTACCAGAGAAGTAGCCAACGCGGTTATCTGGATAGCTACTGAAAACACCTTCACCGGGTGCTAAGAATTCAAGAGCACTACCGTAATTAGAAAACTTCGAGCGTGTTCCATTAGCTTTGACGCTACCTACACTTATGAGTTGACCTTCATTAGCACCAACGTTAGCAAACTGAGCAGGATAATCGAGGCTACTATTGCCAGCGTTTCCTGAGGCAACAACGACATGTGAGTGTCGAGATGCAGCGTAAGTAATGAAGCTTGACAAGATGGAGTCAGCTGCGTTTGTACCTACAGAAACATTAATGACATCTGCACCACCCATGATTGCATAGTAAAGCCCTATAGCGAGATTCAATACAGTTCCGTTACCTTCAGCGTTTAAAACACGAATCGGTAAGATTTTTGCTTTTGGAGCAACTTGAGCTATCAGTCCTGCAACTGCAGTTCCGTGACCATACATTGCACCATTAGCACCAGCTGCTATTTGATCTTGAGGATTCTGGTCATAATCAATTAAGTCTCTCCATAAAGATGTAGGAGCTAATCTGCCTTCAAAAGCAGGGTGGCTTAAGTCAAGACCAGTATCAATAACTGCAACCGTAATGCCTTCACCATAGTTGTTAGATAACGCGTGTCCTTGACTAATGTTAATCATATCTAAGCTAGCAAGGCTTTCACTGGGTAAGCCACCCATGCCGCTCGCCCATGCACTGTTACCACTCGCCCATGCACTGTTACCACTAGCCCACGCGCTGTTACCACTAGCCCACGCGCTGTTACCATTTGCGCCTGTTGTTTCACCAGTATCTACCAAACCAACAATAGAAATTTCAGCGTTTAGACTAAGTGATAGAGTTGTTAACTCGCTTTCTGCTTCACTAAAGCCCATTATTGCAAAGCCAGCTTCAGGTGCAAATAATTGAACTTGCCCGCCGTACATTTGTTCTAATTCAGCTTCAGTGGCCTCAGCTGAAATATCTACTGTTGCAATGTAAGGAACCTGATCATCCGCCCAGCCTGAAGAGCCAGGATCGGTACTTGTATTACATGCTGCTAAGGCAAGCATGGCTGCTAACCCTAATAGGGTTATCTTGAGAGGTTTAAAGACGATGTTATTCATGATTTTCTCCAAGTTTAATAAAAAGCGCTAAATGATTTAGACTCATATAAGATTGAGTTATGTTATTGAACACCATCTGAGGGCTGGCTTGAACCATCGACCACAACAGCTTCTAAAAAACTAGCAATATTGAGACGACCCGAGCCTAATTGATTTTCATACGACTGGTTACCTGTAAGACTAGAAACATCACTAGAATTAAGTTGTAGTTGCTCCAAAAGTTGCTTTCTGTCTACATTGATAGTTTCACCTAAAGCGAGAGCTAAAGCTCCTGCGGCTATAGGGGCTGACATAGATGTACCTGACCAACTTGCCATTCTAAGGTCGGGTGCTGGACCAAAAATGTACTCTCCTGGCGCAGATAACTCAACACTTGAACCAAAGCTTGCGAAGTCTGATTTTACGTCATTACTATCAACACTAGTGACACTTAGACGGTTGTAGCCTGAGAATTTACTGTTTGCATTGCTAGCTGGAAAAACCACTTGATTAGTACCTGAATTTCCTGCAGAAGCAATCATAGTAACGTTATTCTTTGCTGCAAAGAACATGGTTATATCAACCGCAAAAGAGTAACTTTCTGAACCTAGACTAAGATTAATGACATCAGCACCCTGTTTTCTTGCCCAGTCAACTGCTTTGACAACATCTGAAAGATAGCCACTACCATCTTTGTCTAAAACTCTAATCGGTAAGATAGTTGCAGCAGGCGCAATTTGACGAACAATGCCAGCTATAAGTGTACCGTGACCATAACCACCTTCGCCTAAAACGCCTTCTTCTTGAGGAATATTATCGCCATCCACTAAGTCAAGCCATTCGCTTGCAGGCGCAAGTGCTTCAATCAAAGCAGGATGATTAAGATCTACACCTGTATCAATAATAGCTACCTTAACACCATAACCAAGATTAGGAGCTAGTTGATAAGCTTTATCTAGACCAACTTGTAACCAAGCGTTTGTGTTTTCAGGCATCATATTAAATTGACCATCAGCCCATGCCTTCGAACCATCAGCCCATGCCTTCGAACCATCAGCCCATGCCTTCGAACCATTAAAGCCAACTTCACCTAAAATAGAGAAGTCAGAGGTATTAGCTTCTACCGTTCCTTCTTCTGCCGCAGCACTAGAAAGGCCTGTTTTTGCTGAGTAACTTATAACTGCAAACTCATCACCCCAAGCAAGCATTTCGCCACCATAGCGACTAAGTACTGCTTCTTGGGTTTCACCCGCTTTTAATTCAACGGTGACAACATGAGTTGTAGTGTTTTTTTGTGACGCTGATGGGCTTTCATAACTGCTGCAAGCTGCTAGCACTATTAGAAGAAGCCCAAGTAAGGCGTACTGGAGAGGTTTAAAAGCAACGAAATTCAAAATGTGACCTCCATAGTCGGTTGCGCTACTGGCTAACTGCTTTTTAAGCGCCCAAAATTAAAAGCAGATCATAGCCCCTTGGAAGGAAAGTAGGGATGTAATGTCTACAAAAAGAAGTACATTACAAGCTCTATAAATCTAAAGCTTCTGCACTTACAAAATTCTTACATAACTATCAAATAGTATTTACGGCAAATATTCTTTACACGCTCAGCACATCTATCAAGAACCCCAAGAAATCCTATTTGAACTCTTAGTAAAAGTTGTGCTTAATCATCTTTTCGTAAATACTTAGCAAACACTCGAGCCGTTTTAAGTAGGGCTAATTAAAACCTCTTTAAATACTCGCATGAAGTTTTCACCTAATATTTTTCTTATGCTTGTCTCTGGGAATCCTCTGGCTTGCATGGCTCTGGTTAAGTTGGGTAAATCTTCGGTATTTGCTAACTCTTTTATGCCTTCTTTTAAGTCAATACCTAGTATTTTCATATCAACGTTTGGGTAAACCGTTTTTGCCCATTCAGCAATGAAGTCTGGTCCTAAACCAATATGGTTTTCACCTATTACGTTAAGCATATGTTCAATATGGTCAACGACGCGTTCTAGGCTTGGTTTGTTAGTGTCAATAAAGGCAGGTAAGAAATTTATACCTATTACGCCGCCTGTTGCGGCGATGGCTTTGAGTTGTTTATCACTCAAATTACGATGGTGGTCACAGACTGCTCTTGCTGAAGAGTGGGAGGCAATAATGGGTTTTGTTGTAAGTTCTAAGACGTGCGCTACGCCGTTTATAGATAGGTGTGATACATCTACAATGATGCCTAGCTTTTGCATTTCTTTTACGGCTTCTGCACCTTTTGCACTCAGGCGGCTTCCTGTTGCATCTTCTGCGCTACCGTCTGCCATGAGTGTGCGTCCTAGGTGTGTAAAGGAAGCCATGCGTATACCTTGACGGTAAAACATGCGAAATAAGGCAATATCTTCTGCTATTTGTGAGCAGCCTTCTAGGGCAATAATAATAGCGATTTTTTTGGCTTGAACTGCTTCATTAATCTCTTTAGCGTTTAAGCATAAGGCAAGCTCATTGGGGTATTTTTCAATTTCTTCGCGTAGGATTTCTATGAGTAACAAGCTGCGTCGTAATGAAGCTTCTGCTATATGGGGTTCAAGATAAATGGGAATAACTTGAACATTGACTCCTCCTTGTTGCCAGCGAGGAATCCAAGATGCAAAATAATCATCTTGACCTAAAGTTTTGTACCAATCTGTAAGCATAATTGGTAAATCGTTATGGCAGTCAAGCACTAGTGCATCAAAATGCAAGTCATTCATAGCTAAGCCTTAGTAACAGTGGCGTTCAATCATCTTTTCGTAAATATCTACTGCACGTTTCAGTTCTTTTATGTCTACGTATTCGTCTATGGTGTGTGCATGTGCTATG
>CAYGTA010000434.1:0-4132 GCA_964352605.1 uncultured bacterium
CACCAACATAGTTTGCTCTTGCCAGATACTTAGCCATTTGACACCTCCATGTGTCGTTGCGTCTTAGCTGAGGTTTAGCTCGAGCCTAAGTCCGACTGGTTTTAGCGAGATTGCTGTGGGACTAACTTATTTGTTTTATAGCTTCTGTTGACCAACGATGCTTACAAAAAACAATCTAAGACTCTCAATAATTGAGGTATTTGCTTTCTGAGTTGACTCATTAGAAGATTGAAGCTGAGCGTACTTCGCTGCATTTTGGTAATCTCTTTGAATTGAAGCCGTTAATTCTTTTGCGTTAATTGGGTTAATCATGGTTTCTTCCTTTCGTCTTGCAATGAGTATGAAAGACGACCCACTTCAAACAGAGTTCAAACAAATCAAAAACCACTTCAGACACACTTCACAACTACCCAAATCTTGAATTATTGCTTTCTGGACGATATTTCTAGAGTAACTGAAGCACTAGCATTTTTTTAACGAGTTCTGGTATATAGTTAGCAATGCAGCTAAGAACCTTCGGAGAGCTAAGTTTAGAAAGTATCGATTTTAAACAAAGTCGACCTTTACTACTCTTGGCCTACCTTTGTTTAGAGGGGCCTCAAGAAAGAAGGTACTTAGCTGAACTCTTCTGGCCAAAAAGTAATAATGCCTTAGGTAACCTAACTACCGTCTTAAGTCGCCTTAATAAAGTCGATGACAGCTTAGTAGACATTGAAGGGCAACTACTCAAGTCACACCTTAGTTCAGATGCCAGTGAATTAAGCAAGGCTTTTGAAAAACAAGACTATGAAACGGTTTTAGCCCTGTATGAAAGACGCTTTCTTGAAAGCTTCTATCTTAAAGATATAGGTACTGAACTAGAGGAATGGCTTTATCAAACAAGGGAAAGCCTTGCAACAAAGGTTCGTTTTGCAAAATTATATCAAGCTGAATCAAAAGCTAAAAAAGGTTTATTTGAAGCAGCAGCTAAAGAAGCAGAACAAGCTTACTGGCAAACTGGCGCAAGTGAACCAACAGAAGCTGACTTAGAAAGAATCTATAAACTTTTAACTGCTGGAGATAGCCCATTGGTTTCTGAAGTCAAAAAAGAAGCCCTAAGCTATAATCTTGAATTAAGCTCCACTAAAGAAGAAGCCCAGAAGCAGTTTGTCAGCATTATTCAATCAGAATCTGCGTTCAGCCCATCCGCTGAAAATTCTAGTCAAAAGAAACATAATCTTCCGACACAACTAAACTCTTTCATTGGGCGAGAATACGAACTCAATGAGCTCAACACTAAACTAAGGCATAAAAATACCCATCTTGTTACCCTCTTAGGGGCAGGTGGCATGGGCAAAACAAGGCTTGCTTTAGAGCTCGCCGAACAGCTTTATGCGTCAAATGTATTTGACGACGGTGTTTACTTTGTGACCTTAGCTCCCTTAAGCTCAGCTGATCTTGTCGCTCAGGCAATAGCTGAAGCACTAGACCTTAGCTTACTAGGTAAGCAAACACCTGAACAACAAGTCATTCATCAAATTCGAGATTTAGAAGCTCTTATTGTTTTAGATAACCTTGAGCATCTTTTAGACAGCACCCCCTTTATAAGCGAAATACTCAAAGCATCACCCAAACTCAAGCTCTTAATAACCTCTAGAGAGCGTTTACAAATTCCAGCAGAATGGGTTTATGACCTCTGGGGATTATCAAAAGAAGAAAATGATTTTACAGAAAAACCATTTATCGACGCCATTAGACTCTTTGAGCAGCGTGCCAAACAAGTGAACTCCTCATTTGCTTTAGACACCGAAAATGACCATGTTCTAGACATTTGCAGGTCAGTCGAAGGCATGCCTTTAGGCATAGAACTAGCTGCCTCTTGGGCAGACACAATAAGCATTAGAGACATAGCTTTAGAAATAAACGAAAGCTCGAGCTTTTTGGAGGCTAACAGTAAGCTTTTTCCTGAGCGGCACAGGTCATTAGTACATGTCATGGATTATTCTTGGCAAAGGCTCTCAGCCAAAGAGCAAACTGTTTTTAAGAGGCTGTCCTTATTTAGGGGTGGATTCGATTATGCTGCTGCTAAGCAAGTTGCTACTGCTTCTGCTAAAGATCTAGCTAACTTAACCAGTAAGACCTTAATTCGACTCAATAACAATCGTTATGAAGTTCATGAACTCCTTAGACAATATGCTTTTGAGAAATTAGCTGAAGCTAGTAGTGAGCTAAGTGCTGTAGAAGCAAACCATGCCACTTACTATGCTGACTTTATGGACAAACTCAAGCTTGATCTTATGGGTGCTAAGCAACTTGAAGCCCTAAGCAAGATTACTGCTGACCTTGACAATGTATTGCTTAGTTGGGATTGGGCTGTAAAAGCTGGCGATACGACTGTCCTTACTAAAATCATCAATAGCTTTCGTATTTACTGTGAAATGCAAGGCTTATCTCAATTAGGCATTAGCATAATCGATAAAGTGCTTCCGCAGTACCGACAATGGCTTGTCGAATCATCAACAGATGCCTTAAAAATTGGGTTTGCAAAACTTTTGCATGCTCTCATTTGGTTTTTTATGAGGACAAATAATTTAGATCAACTGAGCACAGCGCATAAAGAAGTAGAAAACTATTATGCTCTTTTAGAGATTCATGAACCTTTAGACTATATTCACCTAACCTGCATGTCTGCCACCATTTATTCTGCTTTTAACGGCCAAAATACTAATGCGGTAAAGGCATTATCAATAATCAAAAAAGCTGATTACCTTGCACGTCACTTAAATGCCGATGCTTATCTGGGTACTGTATTAATGGTTTGGGGACAAATCCTACAAGACCAAGGAAAGTATGAAGAAAGCCAAGTTAAAAATCAGGAAAGCATTGAAGCGTATGAACGCGCAGGTGAACAAAGATTTAAGGCTTTTGCTCTTAATACATCAGGAAGAGCCTCTTCAGCTATTGGGGCTTATGAGGAGGCTAGCTCATATTTTAATAAGTCCTTAGCTATACGCAAGGCCTTTAACGATAAAGTTGGCCTTATCTATATCCAAATCGACTTGGGAATACTTGAAACCAAGTTAGGCAACTTTGATCAAGCTTCTGTATTTCTACACCAAAGTCTAACTCTATGCACACAGTTGCAGAGTACCGAACAGGCAGGGAGCCTACTTGCACTAGGCAGACTTGCCTTAAGTCAAGCAAAGTACAAAGAAGCAAAAACTTGGTTCCAGCAGAGTATAGATCACTATAAAAAAGGTGGCAGACAAGAATACTTTGTTCAGGCCTTAAGTAATCTTGCCTATATACATTTACTAGATAAAGACTATCAAGAGGTCAAAGTTTTATTAGACAAAAGTCTAGCTCTAAGCGATCAAGGAAATTCTTTACTTCCAAAAGCTCAAGCCCTTGTATATATGGCTTACTTAGACCTCTCAGAACACCCAAATCAGACAGAAAAGGCAAAAGCAAAGTATGTGCAAGCCCTGGAAATAACGCAAACCCTAAAGGCAGCACCCCTAGCTTTAAGCATTTTAGCTGACTGGGCCACACTTGAAAATTACGAACAGCCCATTGAACTTCTAAGCCTAGTCAAGTATGACAAGCGTAGTGAGTTTGTTACAAGAGAAAAGGCAAAACAGCGATTAAATGATTTGACCCAAACTGAAGGTTTTAATGAAGCCATAGAACAAGGCAAAAAGCTCGAGCTTTGGAGGGTTGTTGCCTCTTTGGTTTAAGTAGGTAAGTTAAGAACATAAACTGATCTTATCTTGCTTTTTACTACTTCTCCCCTTCCCCTCAACTAAAAGAAGATAAGCTGATTTATCCGGTTATTAAATACCAGGTAAGTAAAAGGTCTTTATAGCTTAAGGCTGATATCGTATTCCCGATGTTGACTCGCTTCTGACTCTCCATTCAGAAACAATCTTAGTCCCTTCTAGATCTGTCTGTTCAAGCGACCATTTCCACATTTCTGCTGCCCTCAAAATGCCACGTTATCAGCACCTTTTAAGCCCAGCATTTCTCTAGCTTCATCTGGGCTTGCGACTTTTAAACCCAAACCCTCGACGATCTTTTTAGCCATTTTTACTTGCTGAACGTTTGAAGTTGCTAATTTTCCTTTGCCCGCCCATAGACTATCTTCAAGCCCTAC
>CAYGTA010000435.1:0-4122 GCA_964352605.1 uncultured bacterium
TAAGTTAATATTTGTACCAACATGTGATAGCGAAACGTTAAAAAAAGTGATGAATACCTGAAAGACTCGAGTGCTTTATTTGCCTAACGATTAGCTTACCTTAAGCTAGGTATACTAGCCTTATATGAAACCAATTGCATTAGATGCCATGGGTGGCGACAAAATGCCACAAGCAGCGATTGAGGGCGCAATTATGGCAGCAGCGGAAGGTATAGCTGTTGTTCTTGTTGGCGATGAAGCTATTCTTAAACCCGAGTTAGAAAAACGAGGTTCAGACCTAACGGTTCACCACACAGCTGACTTTTTTACTATGGATGACCATGCCAGTGATGTACGCAAAAGAAAAAGCTCGAGCATTATGGTGGGTATGCAGTTAGCAAAAGAGGGGCTTGTTTCGGGCTGTGTTAGCATGGGGCATTCGGGTGCAACTATGGCTGCGGCGTTGCTTACTTTTGGGCGTATTAAGGGTATTGAACGACCAGCAATTGTTACTACAATTCCAACCTCTAAAGGAAATGTTGCTTTGTTAGATGCGGGTGCTAATGCAGATTGCCGCCCTGCTCACTTGCAGCAGTTTGCTGTTATGGGTAGCATTTATGCTGAGGTCTTTTTGGGTCGTAGTAAGCCCACTGTAGGTCTTGTCTCGATTGGTGAAGAAGAAGGTAAAGGTAACGAGCTAACACGAGAAGCGCATCAGCTTTTAAAGCTTACGCCAAAGATTAATTTCTTTGGCAATGTTGAGGGTCGTGACTTGCTTAAAGGAACAACAGATGTCTTTGTTACCGATGGTTTTACAGGCAATGTAATGCTTAAGTTGGCTGAGGGGGAAGCCACGGAGCTTTTTTCTTGGATTCGTGAAGCCCTAACGGGTAGTGGCTTATTGGTCAAATTGGGGGCTGCTTTGGTTAAGCCTGCCTTAAAGAAAATAGCTATAAAAATGGATCCTTATGAAGTGGGTGCGCAGCCTTTACTTGGTGTAAAAGGTTACGGCTTTATTGGCCATGGTAGTAGTGACGCGCGTGCGGTACGTAATGGCTTAAGAACAGCTAAAAAAATTATTGAAGCAGATCTTGTTACTAAGATTGCTGAAGGTGTTGAAGGCTTAGCTGAGCAAAAAAGTGAAGCTTGAAAAAGTTTTAGGGCTTAGGTCTTGCTTGCTAAGCTTTTTACGCTAAGGCAAAACGGCAGGTGGGTTACTAATAGCCCAAGTAATAAAGACGGCATTTTCTATGTTTATGGCTTCTTCACTAACAGAGTCAATAATTGGGTAGCTTTGTACCAGCCTATCAACAGCAGTGTCATTATTACCATTAAAGGTTTGAACATCAAAAAGCCTAATAGGATTAGAGCCATTGCTTAAAAAATAAGCAAAACCACCCAAAGGCTCAATAGTGCCAGCAAGCACACTTAAAGACACAGTCTCAAGTTCAGACATACTCGAGCGGTGAGCACCGAGTTCTGTTGCTGAGAGTATGAGTAGGTTAGGGAGTGTCTCTGAATTGCTTGGCGTTATGCTTAAGGCAGTGCTTACAGTGCTTATAGCTGCCTCTGCACTGGGTTCACCTAAGGGGTCGCTTATGATGGTGAAGCTGTTTTCTTGTAAAGCTATGAGTTGACCGTTTATAAGGCTTAGGTCTTTGGGTAAATTACTTTGACTGTTTGGCAAGGTAAATTCTGTGCTAATGGCATTTAGGTTAGGTAAATTAAAGTATTTAAGAACAGCACCACTAGCTTCCTCGGTAAAAAAGAACAGTCGGTTGCTTTGTTCTCTTTGATCTAAGTAAAGATTGCTTGTCACTATGCGGTCACTAAAGCGCTCTAGAAGCTCAGGGCCACCTGTTGCTTCTAAATCAATAACATCAATTGCATTTTGTGTACCCAGTTCATTAGTCATGGCAAGATAGCGACCTGACTGACTCACTTGTAGTCGTACTGGAGCAAAGACCCTGCTGTCGTCTTCTGCAAGAAGGCTAGCTAAGCTAAGGCTATCTCTGCTAAAGCTAAAAGCATCTGGCGCTTCAGGGTTAATATCATTGAGTTGAACAAAACTCAAAAAAGTATCTGTTTCATTTTGACTAACAATAACTAAGGTTTCTCGAGTACCATTTCTGTCACTTAGATCATAAGCGATAGGGCTTGCAGGCAAGTTAAGCTCTTTTAAGAATTCAAAACGATTAGCAGCGCTTCTATCTGAAAAAAACTGATCTTGAGCCAATCTTAAACTATTTGTATCGCCACCACTTGCCATAACGATAAGCCTAGCGACACCCACTTCTTGCGTACCGGTGCAAGCATTTAAGAGTAAACAAAGAGCAATAAAGAAACATTTCATCGGGGAGTTTAGGTAATTCACAGTTTGCCTCATTTTCTAACTTAAGTACCTGCTTCTTCATCAGCACCAGGCAACCTCAGGGGCGTATCTTCAAACACACCACCTAAACCCTCTGTACCACCTGGCGTGGTAAGCGTAATACTAATTTTACCGGTGGCACTATTCCAACTACTATAAAGCGCCCAGCAGCAACGATCCCATGTAAGTCTAAACTCAGGTTGAAAATTAAAGCGAGTATCGCCTGTAGTGTTACTAAGCACCCACGTTTCACCATCAACATCACTACCTAAAATCATCGAGATATAAAGCTGATCAAGAAATTTAGCGGTAAGCGCAAGATCATCAAAACGCAAAGTTGAGCGCGTAATCTCAGTATCATTGGCAGTTGCGTCATACTGCAAGCTACCTTGTAAGCCCACCGTACTGGCAATATCTGTAAAAAACACCAGTTTAGCCTGACTCAAGTAATTTAGCGGCTGACTATCATCCTTCAAAATAAAACTCGAGTCAAAATCTACCCCAAAGTAAAAAGGACCTATCCTTGTTTCATCTAAATTAATAAAACTATTTAACTTGCTGTTACAGACTTCAGGGCTTAGATCACTAGCACCCGTACAAGAGCTTTCACCAAAAGCATGGGTACTGCTGTAACTAAGGCGCCAACGACTCTCACCACCTGTGCGGCTTTCAGAAAGATTAACTTGCCAGAGTTCCTGCCGATCTTCGTTTAGTTCTAAACCAAGCCATGCAGGGTTAATAACTGCAAAACCAGAAGCTTCAAGCTGTGCAACCCCATTCCACCTAACCCTATAATTTGTGCTGCCCAGCGTCTTAGCCGCCACATTAAAACTCTGCTCGAGTGTTGCTTCTACGGGTTGAATGGCGGCTGTTAGGTTTATATTTAAGGTTTTGGTTTCTTGATTATTAAGGTCACGTAGTAAGCCAAGCCTTAAGCTAGGTATAAGGTCTTGCTGATCATCTGTACCAAAGGTTAGCCCTAAATTAAGGTCTTTTTTATAAGCAACTTCTTTGCCTTCTTCGGGTTCTGGCGGGTCAAAAACATAACCCCCAGACATATCAAAAACAAGAAAGGGGCGCACCCCAAAACTCGAGCTCACCGTTAATTCACTTTCGTTGTTATCTTGCCCTAAGCGGTCAGGGTAATCAGGATCTAAGTCACTGGTTATATTTATGTTTAGGTTAGCTTCTACGCTAGGGTCAGGTGAACGCAAACTAAGCTCAGTTGTGAGTTTGCCCGGGTCAAAACTATCTTCACTAAAGTCATAGCTATTGCTAAAGGATAAGTTAATCCAGCTTAAATTATTAAAAAGCCTCAGGTTCGTGTTAAGCGGGTCAAAGCCTTCAGCTTCACGACTACGGTCATTAAGAAAGGTGTAACGTGTAGCTGTTGAAAAACTAAGCCACTCAAACGGATCTAAACTAAAATTAGCCCCCAAAGAACTACTATTGCCTAAACTACGCGTATCAAAAGCAAAAGGTGTTTCACCTTCATTAATGGTTCTATTAAACGAAAAACTTAAACTCCCAATACCAAAACGCTGTGTTGCTGTTGCATTGCTACCCCAATTAATGAGGCGCTCACCGGTAGAGTAATACTGACCTTGAAAATTTGTATTGGCAGACAGTTCAAAGCCTGCCCAAGGACGCTGCGGGTCTAAACTAATACTATGAGACTCCAAAATACGCCCAGCCGTCTGCAGGCGAGAAGTCGCAGCACTACGGTTACTACTGTTACTACGCGCCTCAAAAAAACCAATATTTAAGTTCAA
>CAYGTA010000436.1:0-4117 GCA_964352605.1 uncultured bacterium
GCCATGAGTCTGTTAATTAAGCTCTCTTGAAAACGGCTTTTTATGAAAGGGATGGGGGGAACTTTAGCCGTAATAACACCGTAAAACAAAATGCTGTCAGACGTTGGAATGATGAGCATGCTGGTAAATAACTTGCTGGGTTCAAAAATGGGTAGAAAGTTAAAGCGTAAGGTCGTTTCATTAACGATGTTCAGTAAGATTGCTTCATCTGAATCACTCGTCATGTACTTCGCTCTATACAAATTCTCACCAAAGGTAGTATCTTTTTGCATAATGAGTAGTTCATCATTTAAAGGCACTGCACTTAGCAGCGGGTCAGCCATCGGTGTTCTAGCTTTAGCATCTGTAATGACGTAACTTTCAGAAAAAAGTTCACGCATACGCCCGTAAGTTACTGAGTAGTACTCAATACCCTGCATGCTACTAACCGACCGCAAAACATTATAAAGCTCGAGTTGGGCTTTTTTAGAGCTAACAGGTATTCGGGTGAGTACCTCAACCACCGTGTCATTCTGGCGATCTTGCAGGTTTCTAATGACTTCATCTGCTAAAGCATGCTCAGGTAAAAGCCTTAAGCCTTCAAACTTCTCTTGATACTCTAAAAGCACTTGTAAGTCACTCAAGTCAGACTCGAGTGTTGGGCTTAGGAAGCTTTCTTGTGCGAAGCTTAGGGGTAGTAATAGTAGAATAATTGCAACGATTTTTAACATGCGCAGTTAGTCTAACCTTCTAAGATGAAAGCTTTTAGTAAAGCGTCACAGGCATGCTTGTAAATCTAGTGTAGAGCCTTGTTATTCTTACTTCCTACTACCCGCTTTCCATTCTTCAATTCTATGCAAACGTCTTTAATCAGCTTAGCTTGGGTACATAAACTCTTTTTTTAAGCAAGCTCTAAAGCAATTTCAAACATTTGTGTATAGCTTTTTTCACGGTCTTCGGGTGGGTCTTCTAGCTTATGCACTAAGCTGTCACTAACTGTCAGTAAAGCCAGTGCGTTGACTTTAAATTTGGCAGCTAGCGTGTAAAGTGCAGCAGCTTCCATTTCGACAGCAAGCAAGCCATAGCTAGCCCAGTGCTTCCAGGCTTCAGGGTCATCATCATAAAAAACATCACTAGATAAAATACCGCCCACATGCACATTTATGCCTTTAGCTTGAGCACTATCATAGGCACGTTTAAGCAAATCAAAACTAGCGGTAGGTGCAAAGTCCATACCTTTGAATCTATTTTTGTTAATACCCGAATTACTAGAGGCTGACATGGCAATAATGACATCTCGTAATTTAAGTTCAGGTTGAAACGCACCGCAGCTACCTACCCGAATTAAGTTTTTAACACCAAATACATTAATGAGTTCATGCGCGTAAATAGATATACTGGGCATGCCCATACCTGTACCTTGCACAGATACGCGTTTGCCTTTATAGCTACCTGTATAACCAAACATGTTTCTTACCTTGTTATAGCAAACCACATCATCAAGCATGGTTTCAGCAATGTGTTTTGCTCTTAGTGGGTCACCAGGTAACAAAATGGTTTCAGCAACATCTCCAGCGTTGGCAGTTATATGCGCGGTACTCATGATTCACTCCTAATTAAACGTAACTTTCATTGATTATAACGCAGTAAGTCAGCCTGTCAGCAGTTAGACGTTTCAGCTAATAAGCGTATTCGTTATAGTTATACTTATGAGTGACCCTTTAAAACCCCATAAGCACAGTAATAACACCACAGCTCCCGAAGGCAATACGAACATTACATTAAATAAAGCAGACAGCTCGAGTGTGGAACTTAGCTTAGAACAACTCCAGTCTAACTATCCAATTTCTATTATTCCTGCTTATACCTACGTGACAGATCATGGTGTGCATGGGCCTTATAAACTTGAAGGTGTAAGTCTTAAAGATTTGGTTTCACAAGAAGTCAAAACTGCTTGGTCAGAACTTGAAGTTTTAAGTGCCGATGGCTTTGGGAATCGCCTTAGCAAAGAAGAGATTTTGGCTGAAGGTGACCCTATTATGCTGTACTTTAAAACTGATGGTGAACTGCTTGCCAAGAAGCATGGCTTAGTGCGCTTAGTTGTGCCTAGCGAAACAGATAATGCTTTAAGGCAAATCAAATGGGTTAAAACAATAAATGTGAAGTAATTTTAGCCCTGACATTACCCAAGATACGCAGAGTGTCAATATGATGTTTGATTATGGGGATGCGTTTGGTAAAAACGCTATTCCTGATGCTTATGAGCGGCTTATTTTAGATGCCATTAAAGGAGACGCTTCGCTTTTTACGCGTAGTGATGGTTTAGAGCAAGCTTGGAAGTTCATGGACCCCATCATTAAAACATGGGAGGAAGATGGCATTCCTTTATCTTTGTATCAGCAAGGCAGTTGGGGGCCTAAAGCAGCCGAAGACTTATTAGCAGAAGACAAACGAAAATGGGTTAGGGGTTGCGAGCATAACCAAGCAGAGCACACTGTCAAAGCAGGAGATTAAACATGAGGTGCAGTAAATCTTTCTTTAAAAGTAAAAGCTTCAGCGCTTGGACCTTTTAGCCTAATAAGCTCGAGTTTTTCTTTGGCTTCTTCTAGGCTTGGGGTGTGCCCTTGGGGTATCCACCATAGGGCCATGTCGTGTTTGTCTATTTTGTCAAACCAGTCTTTGCGTTGCTTAAAGACTTTGGCATGGTCACTGTAGTAGCTGTACTGGTAGAGAGCTTCTACGGACTGCCAGACTGACATGTTTACAAGAATCATGTCATTATCAAAAACCCTTAGGCTGGTTGCGTTGCCTTCATCATCTTGTAAACGCCAGATAAACCCGTCAGCTTTTTCTGCTAATGCATTTATAGACTCGAGCTGGCTTGTGAAGCCAATCATTTTGGGATCGTTTAGGGGAAAGCGCATTTGTGCAGAGTTGAATTGGGCTAAGTGGTAGCTTGTCATGTTTGCAGTATTGCAATTGTTTGCTGCTTGAGTCTAGCTCTTGTATAGCCTTTTGCTTTTAATACAATGTAAGCGTTTTAAATACCGAACTAGGTGAGTAAAAACGAATGGGCTAAGTCGATGCTGTGTTAAAGATGAAAACTGCTATATTCAGTTGATTTCATAGTTTGGAGTGGCTTTACGTTTTAAAACCTACTCTTTTAGGTCAGGTTTAACTAAGATTACGTTTTCTGGTTAGGCACAACGGCACTAATAAAGGGTTTAATGGGGTTAAGGATTTTTTAAGGAGGCATTATGTCGCATCCGCATCATTTGAAACCTAGGGGCGCTCAGCTTAAGTTTAAGGTTACCCCTGAGGGTGTTGGTTGGAATTACTTGGGCTATCAGGTTGTTAAGCTTAAAGCTGGTGATAGTTTTGTGTTTGATACCAAGGGTAATGAGGCTGCTCTTGTTCCTCTTTTGGGTAGTGCTAGTTTAAGTGTTGGTGGGCAGAGTTTTGAGGTTAGCCGTAAGGGTGTTTTTATTGAGAAACCTCATGTTCTTTACAGCCCTCCTGCGAATACCATTTCGGTTGCTGCGAGTAGTGATTTTGAGTTTGCTATTGGTACGGCGCCTGCTGAAGGTAAGTATCCTATTCGTTTGTTTAAGCCTGAAGAAATGAAAGTTGAAGTGCGTGGTGGTGGCGCAGCTAAGCGTGAGGTGCATCATATTTTGTCGCATCCTTTACCTGCTGAGCGACTTATTTTGTTTGAGGTTTATATTCCTGGTGGCATGTGGAGTGGTTGGCCACCGCATTGTCATGATGGTGTTTTGGATAGTCCTTATTTAGAGGAAACCTATCATTTTCAGTTTGATAAGCCTGCGGGGTTTGGTTTGCACCGTAACTATAATAATGAAAAGGGCTTTGATGAGGTCTTTGCGGTTTCCAGTGATGATTTGGTCTTAGTAACTGAGGGTTATCATCCTGTGGCGGCAGCACCGGGTAGTACCATGTACTTTTTGAATTATTTAGCAGGAGAGCTGTTAGATGATGCTAGGGGTACTGCACCTGTTGATGATCCTGATCATGCTTGGATTAAAGATAATTGGGATGCTTACAATATTAAGCTACCTTTAATGGATTAACGCAATCTCTATAAAAAGAGGCGCAGCTTTTAAGCTGCGCCTCTTTTTTT
>CAYGTA010000437.1:0-4114 GCA_964352605.1 uncultured bacterium
CAGACTAGGAGAAGCACCTGTTAAGAAGCTCGAGTGTTTACTTCGCTAATACTTAACTGGACTGCGTTAAAACAGATGGGCTAAGTTGATGCTGTATTTAACTTGAAAGCTGTTATTTAAGGTGAAGCTTGGGTTGTTTAGTTTGCAGTTTGCTCGGGTGTGTAACTCATGGTAAATGACCAAATGAATAGCCAAAGGCCAAATAAACCAACAAAACCTGCAACAAGGATAGAGAGTAAGAAGATGTAGAACATGATGGGTGGTCTCCTAGAGGATTTAGTTTATCTAGGATTAGCTTACGGAATTCTTACTTTTTTCGCTGTGATGCTTGCACGATCAGTAAAACACTGTAACTACAAAAGACTTATTCACCTCGCCAAGGGCCCCAAAGGTCATCTTCATTGGGTAAAGGTTTTCCATTGCTTTTAAGTGCAAGTAAAATTTGACCACGATGATGCGCGTCATGCACAAGCATATGAATTAGAAAAGCATCTGCTGATGGGTGCGGTGACGCAGCCATACTGCTAACTTCTTCAGCCGCTTTTAAACTACGCTCTAGGGTTTCAAGCATAACTGCTTTGATTTTCTTTAAATCAAGCTCTGCCTTAAAGTCAAAGCTTGCCTCATTAAAGTCATGGTAAAGATCAGCCAAAGTTTCTAACGAACTATCCACGCGAGAGCCCCAAAATTTAGTCACCTCAACCATATGCGCTAAATGCTGCGCAACGCTGTAACCACCAGCAGGTGTTTCACACTCGAGCATGTCTTTTGTAAGATGCTGTAGCAATGCCAAGTTAACCTTTTGGTTTGCTAGCCAAGCTTCTTTAACGCTATTTGTAATCATTGTAATCCTTACTTATTTTTGCGGGTAAAGCGTTAGTTTAGAGCGTTTGCTAGCTCATCTTTTCTTTGCGATAAGCGACGTGCAACTTCAGCTTTTAGCGCTAAATCATGCAACTTGGGTTTGAGCGCCTCTAAGGCAATGCTTGCTTCACTAAGCGAATCGGAGAGTTTATTAAGTAAGAAATCAAGTGCTTCAGCTGTTGTTGATAAACTTAAAGAAGTCAGTACAATGCGTTTAAGTTGCAAATCAATAAAAGTATCATAGTCAGCAAGTACTAAAGAAACCGCTTCACTTAAACTCGAGCTTGCTAAAGCTGCGACTGCTTCGGCTTGAAGCGCATCATTGTTAAGGGTATAGCTGTGTATTAGTTTTATGCTTTCTTGATTAGGCATAAGGCTTAAAAGCGAATCAAAGCAGTTACCAAGCACTCTGGAATCTGCATCGCCAAGATGGATTTTGAGTCTTAATAAAGGAGCAGCCATGGTAGGGGGTGCGTAACTGCTGAGGTTTGCCGCTTCAGCTCGCACACGTTTACTTTCATCTGCAAGTAAATCAGCTAGAAGCATCATAAGGATATTTTTATCAACCACCACAGATTGCATAAGCGCGTTAAGAGAAGCAATGCGCAGAGCAACCGCAGTGTCTTCTTTACCACCCCGCACAGGCTCGAGTTGCACGGTTCGGCAGCCATCTATGTATAGCTGGGTATCTTGCCAAGCTAATTCTTGTAGGGCTTTTACAAGCGCAGTTTTACCCCAGCATTGCGAATCTAGCTCTACACCCCTTTGCCTTAAGCGATAATAGCAAGACACCATAGCTTCTACTAAGGAGCTTTCAAACCACTCAACAGCCAAGCCAGCAGCTCGCGCTATCACCATGCCGTTTTGCTTTCTAAAAATGCTTCTTAAGTGAGCAATACCGCTTTCAGATACACCTTCGTCACGTAAGGCTTGAATGGCATTAAATGCTTCTTTTAGCGGGTCTCTGCGAGGCGGCATGTCTAATAAGCACTCTCTTTGCCCAAAATACGTCTTAGTAAGGCAAGCTGACCTGTATGGTAACCCTCATGCCAAGCAAAAAACTCTAAGCGTTGACCCACCGTGCCTTTAGCAAGTTCAGTATTTAAATCATGTTCAGAAAAAGACTCGAGTGACTTAGTTACTAGTTCTTGCGAGGCATTAAGTGTGTCTAGTAAAACGTTAAACGGCAGGCCCTTATTTTCTGCTAGTTTTTCTGACCCCCACATGTATGGTGCAGCTGTTGTTTCAGACCAAAAAGCTTCTTGCTTTAAGGCGGGCATAATGAAATTTCGAGAAGCGACAATATGCCCGAGTGTCCAGTTTAGATTATTGCCAGCAGGTGGATTATGGCGGCTTTCTTCATTGCTAATGTCTTTAAGGTACGCTTGAATACTACTGTAATTTCTTGTATATATCGTCGCTAATAAGTTTGCGTTGTACATACGTCTCCTGAATCTGTTTAAAAAGCTTACTTAGGGGCTAAAGACCGCGTAAATTCAGAGGCTAAGTTAAACCACTCAGTCAAATCAGAATCTTCTGCGTAACCCTCACTGTTTACAAAAACGTAACCCTTCATAGCTCGACCTGTGAAATCCATGGGTCTAGCATGTGCTTTACGTAAAGCCATAGCATAGTTTTCAGGGCCAACTCGAACCATTAAATCTTCTTTAATTAAGCCAATGGTCATGTGGCCATTAAGCATAAAGGCAAGCCCGCCAAACATTTTTCGCTCACTAAAAACCTGACCTTCTAGAAGCTCACGAATACGCTCTGCTGCACCCTCATCAAAAGCCATGACTTAGCCTTCTAAGCTCTGAGCAAAATGAAGCAAGACACCTGAAGGGTCCCAAACAAAAGTGACCAGCGCCCCATAAGACTGCTCTTGAGGTTCTTGCAAACGCGCAAACTTATAGTTGCCTTCCTCAATAACATGGTTAGCATGCTGCCACCACGCCAAAGCATCATTAACAGAAATGTTCATCATGAAATTATCTGCCCAAGCTTTATTATAATAATTTTGCAAATAAAAACGCTGCCCCCCAAGCTCGAGTTCTGCCAAACTATTATCATCGGCTTGCCAGTTGAGTTGCCAGCCGAGCTTGCTGTAAAACGCTAAAGATTCACTAAAGTTTTTAGCGGGTACAAATACTTTTACATCGCTTGCCGTAGGTTGATTCATTTCTTTATCTCCTTCAGATTTTCTAGCGGAACCCAGCCTGACTTGCCTTGGGCATTACGCAGCCAAAGCCAGCCTGCTAATTGCCTTGAGCCCTCAAGCACTTCGCCTGCTTGAACACTAAGTTCAATAGCATCAAAATCCTCTTTAAGGGCAGCCTGTGTTTGCTTTACATCCAAAATGCTTTCAGCAACCCAGCCGCTGCGCCCCTCTTTATTACTGCACCAAATCCACACGTGACCCTGCCAGTTATCTTTACGGCCTGTTGTTGTAAAAACATCCCCTGCTTTACCTGATATGGGGGTTTCGTAAGAGCGCTGATGCGCTTTAGTAACTTGCCACGTCATAGCTTTTTCTACCCTGATTAAAGAACTTAGTTTGCCAGCTATAGAATTGCATTTTAAAACGCTAGCTTATTTTCACTGCGAGGGTCATCTACAAAACGAGAGCGATAAATACTGCCTTCTCTTGCTTTTTTACGCCAAGGTTTAGCGTACTTCAAAGCAATTTCCCAACGGGCATCTTTAGGGTCTAAGGTACTCAAAATAAAGCTCGAGCTTTCTGTAGTGCAGATTTTTTGTATGTCACCACTGGGTGCAATCATGCGACTCGCCATGATTGAGCTGTGCTCTTGAACATTTGAAAAACTAAACCAAACATTATGCGAAGCAGCGTAGCCTTGTGCTTGAATGGCAAACATCGGGTTATCTGAATAGGTAGAAAAAAGTAGGCAGTCTATTTGCTTTTCGGCATAGGCTAGAAAAAGCTCAGGAAATTGAATCTCTATGCAAATTGCACAGCCAAAACGCCAGCCTTTTACTTCAAATAAGCCTAAAGATTGCCCGGGTGTATACCAATCATTTAGTTCAGTATTAGAGCAAAACTGCTTATCGTACCGCGTATGCAGTTTGCCTTCATTTGAAAAAACACAAAGACTATTGTGAGGTCGATGGGGCTCAGTCAAACGATGATTAGACCCTACAACGACCCAAATACCTAAGTTACCCGCCGCTTGCATAGTGAGCATAAGTTCACGCTCGAGTGCTTGCCAGTCAACCTCTTGCCAGTCAAGAA
>CAYGTA010000438.1:0-4108 GCA_964352605.1 uncultured bacterium
CGAGAGTAATATTTTACCCGCAAAGACTGTGGGTATGTCTGAAAGCTAAGTATGATGACGAGCTTGTCAACTTAGCGTTTTCGGTAACGCAAAACCCACTGCTCTGAAAGACTAACAGCAAGGTATAGGCATAAGCTAATGACCACATTAACAGCAACCGCCGCATAAGCGTTTGCAATTCTGAAATTTAATCTTTCGGTATTGGCAAAATGCCCCAAACCAGACCCACCCAAAATGTATTCAGCTACAATAGTGCCAATTAACGCTAAGCTAACCGTAAGCCTAAGCCCACCTAAGATGACCGGTAAAGACCCTGGAAGCTCGAGTTTTAACAGTGTGCTTCTTGCTGTTGCGCCTATGGTTTTGAAGACTTCTCGGTAGGTTCTTCCGATTTCCCTTACACCTACCATGGTTGATATGAGTACAGGAAAGACCGATATTAAGGTAGCTATGAATACTCTTGGGGCTGTGTCAAAGCCTAGCCATATTATGAGTAAGGGTGTGAGGATAATGATTGGAATAGCTTGCAGAGCTACGATGTAGGGTGATAAAAGCCTTTCCATAACAAGACTCCTGCCCATTATGTAACCAATGGGTAGCCCGATGACGAGTGAACTAAAAATGCCGAGTAAAGCAATGCGTAAGGTAGCGAGTGTGTGTCTTACGAGCAGGCTGGCATTGTCGATACCTGCATGCCATATGGTGCTGGGGGCAGGAAAGAAAAAGCTGTCTTTAGCTGCTAGCTCCCAAAGTGCAAAAAGTAAGGCTGTAAATACAATAACTGTAGGTACGACCCAAGGAAAGCTTAGATTCGGTCGGTGGGTTTTTACAAAGGTTGAATCTGCAATGCCTAAACTAGCGCGTAAACTGGCTTCAATGCCATCATCATAAGCAGTTATTCTACCTTCATTTCGGGCATCTAAAACAGTATCTATTTTGCCATCTTTAAGCACTACAACGCGATCCGCTAAATAAACGGCTTCGCGTATACTGTGCGTTACAAAGACAATGGTCTTTCTGGTTTTTTCATGCAGGCGTTTCATTTCTAAGTTAAAGCGCTCACGAACTTGTGCGTCAAGAGCCGCAAAAGGTTCATCTAGTAGCAGTATTTCAGAATCTTGCGCCAGTGCTCTGGCAATAGCAACTCTTGCTTGCATGCCACCTGATAATTGATGTGGGTACCTATCAGCATGTTCAAGCATGCCAACTTGCCTTAAGACATCTTCAGCACCATCCCCTTTGCCTGTTAGTTCTCTAGGAAGGGCTACATTTTCTTTAACGGTGCGCCATGGTAGTAGTCTGTAATCTTGAAAGACAAGGGCAGGTTTGCTACATACCGAGACATTACCTTTATCGGCTTGAAGTAAATCAGCAATGATTCTTAAGAGGGTGCTTTTACCGCCACCGGATGGCCCTATAAGCGCTATAAATTCACCTTCTTTAATATCTAAACTTACATCTTTTAAGACTTTATTGCCTTCAAACTCAACGCAAATAGCCTCTAAACTAATAGCAGTTTTGACTTCTGATTTAGAGTTATTTGGCGTTGCTAAGGTGCGTAGCATAAGGACCTAAGGATACAAGAGAGGCTTGGCAAGAAGTGCGGCTTAAGCAACAGCTCGAGTTCTTGGCTGTTTTAACGCTGCATAGTTTCTTTGCTTTGCGGTACGATTAGCTTAATGGAAGCACTTAAAGAGCGTATTTTAAAAGAAGGTAAGTATTTGGGTAATGGCATTTTGAAGGTGGATGGTTTTTTGAATCACCAGCTTTACCCCGACTTGACCATGCAAATGGGGCGTGAATTCTGTAAGCGACTTAGTTATGAGGGGGTTAGAGGCACGACCAAAATAGTGACTGCAGAGACAAGTGGTATTGCGCCAGCTTTGTCTGCAGCAGTTGCTTTTGATGTGCCTTTGGTCTTTGCTAGAAAAAAGCGGCCCATTACGATGCCTGATGGCTTTTTTAGTAGTGAAGCACCCAGCCATACTAAGGGTGGCATTACGACTCTGATGATCTCACCTGAGTACCTTAGTGCTGAAGATCGTGTTGTAGTGATTGATGATTTTCTGGCAACAGGTCTAACCACAAAAGCTCTGATTGAAGCTATTCAAAAGAGTGGTGCTACCTTACTGGGGGCTGGGTCAGTTATAGAAAAAGGTTTTGAGGGAGGTAGAAAAACCTTAGAGCCTTTTGGAGTGCCGATTGTGAGTTTAGCTGTGATTGAAAAGCTAGATGAGTCAGGCATTTATTTGGCTTAATGCGGGGTCGTTACGCACCTTCACCTACAGGACTTTTGCATCTTGGTAATGCCAGAACGGCACTTGTGGCATGGCTTCAAGCTAGAAAGCAAAATAGTAGTTTTGTTCTTAGAATTGAAGATTTAGATTCAGCAAGATGCAAAGTAGAGTTTAGCCAAGCTAATCTTAAAGAACTAAAATGGCTTGGATTTAATTGGGATGAAGGGCCAGATCTTGACGGACGTTTTGCCCCTTACATTCAAAGTCAGCGTTTTGCATGGTATGAAGAAGCGCTCGAAAAACTAAAGCAACAAGGCCATGTATTTGAGTGTTTTTTGTCACGCAAAGACTTACGCGAACTAGCCTCAGCACCACACGGTAAAATGCCTCATTACGGCGTAGCAGAACGCAAGCTAAACGAAAAGCTCAAAGAACAAAAACAAGGAAAAAAAGAACCAAGTTTAAGATTTCAAGTTAACAACTCGAGTGTGACCTTTACTGATGCTTTTATGGGCTTACAAAGCTTTGAACTGGGTGATTTTATTGTCAAAAGAGCTGATGGTGAATGGGCTTACCAGCTAGCTGTTGTCATAGATGATATTGCTATGGGCATAGATGAAGTGGTACGTGGCAGTGACTTACTCGAGTCTAGCGCAGCGCAGCTTTTGCTTTATAAGGCTTTTGATGCTGAGGCACCTAGCTTTTTTCATATTCCTTTATTAAATAATGAGGCGGGGGAGAGACTGTCTAAACGAAAAGGCTCTCTGACGCTTACAAGCTTAAAGTCAGAGGGTGTTAAGCCAGAAGTAATTCTTGGCCTACTGGCTTTTAGTTTAGGTTTAGTAGAAAAACTCGAGCCTGTCTCTTTGCCTGACTTGCTTGTTGATTACCAAGCAGAAAAGCTATCTAAAGAAGCCTTTAACTTAAAACCTGAGCATCTTTTATTTTTGGAGTCCATATGAGCACAGAAAATAAAATGACTAAAATCCCTCAAGCCCAAGCAGAAAAAAAAGAAGAATGGTTACATGCTTTACCTAAAGTCATTAAAACCTATGAAGAAAAATGGCAGGTAAAGATACATGAACCTTTTGCGAATCTCAGCTTTAATTGGGTGGCTCCTGCCCTTTGTGCAGACGGTACAAAAGCAGTCTTTAAATTTGGTCTTGAAACACGCGAACTGGCAAGCGAGATAAATGCGCTCAAGGCGTGGCAAGGTAAAGGCGCAGTTCATCTATTAAACTCAGATGCTGAGGCAGGCGTTTTACTTTTAGAACAACTCGAGCCAGGTGAATCATTTTGGCATACAAAAGATGATGTATTAGCAAGCAATGTTTGTGCTGACTTGCTGCTAGAACTCTGGCAAGCAGATGTACCTGAAAACACCCGAACCCTTGAAAACTGGACTCATGAACTCGTTGATTACCACGAAAAGTCAGATGCAAAACAGCTTCCTCAAGATTTAGTGGATTTAGCACTTCAGTTAAGAAAAGACTTATTGCAGCAACCAGAAACCGTTTTGCTGCATGCTGACTTGCACCATGACAATATACTCTCAGCAACACGACAAGCCTACCTCGCAATAGATCCCAAAGGCATAGCAGGTCCCAAAGGCTACGATGTTGCTTCTTTTTTAATGAATCCCTTTGGTATAACAAAACCAAAAAACCATAAACAAAAACTAGAAACACGCCTAAACATCTTCTCAGAAAAACTCGAGCTTAGTCTAGAAGAACTAGCCTCTTGGGGCATCATGCATTGTGTTTTATCTGTCGTCTGGTCACTTGGTTACGATGGCAGCTATGACGGAGAACCCGAACCCCTAGAAATAGCTCGAGTGCTTAAGCAAATTGCCTTGTAAAGACGTTTCAATG